>JAZNIQ010000229.1:0-3078 GCA_045577555.1 Candidatus Fimenecus sp. | reverse complement strand
GAGAAGCAAATCTGTGCTTACAGCCTCACCGTTATAATTCCTGCAACTTTCTCTTTTAAGTATAAGTTCATTAAACATAAAAATTTCTCCTAAAATTATTCTCAATTAATTATATACTAAAAATATCATATCTTCAATAATAATTTGTTATAGACTTTTAATTAAATATTTGTTAAAATAAAAACAGGTGATAATTATGAATAATACTTTTATCAGTAATAACCGATTTTTAATGACCGAGCTTTATGAACTCACAATGGCAAATGGCTATTTTATGAGCGGTAAAGCACAAGAAATCGCATATTTCGACCTGTTTTTCAGAAAAGTCCCCGACAAAGGCGGATTTGCCATTTTTGCAGGTCTTGGCAGAATGATTGAACTCATAAAAAATATCTCTTTCACCGAGAGCGATTTGGAGTATGTGAAATCCTTTGGCTTGTGCGATGAGTTTATTGATTATCTTCGCAATTTTAAATTTGAATGTGACATCTGGTCAGTTCCCGAGGGAACTCCTGTTTTCCCCAATGAGCCTGTAATCAAGGTGCGAGGTCCTATTGTTCAGGCACAGCTTATTGAAACCATTCTTCTTGTTTGTATGAACAGTCAGAGCCTTGTTGCAACCAAAGCAAACAGACTTGTCCGTGCTGCAAAGGGTACAACTGTTGCCGAGTTCGGCACACGCCGTTCAAATGGTTTTGACGCTGCGTTTTATGGCTCCCGTGCCGCATATATCGGCGGTTGTGTTGGCACATCGGGTGTGTTCCAGGGTGAAAAATTCGGTATCCCCACAATGAACGCTATGATTCACAGCTGGGTGCAGATGTTTGACTCCGAGTATGAGGCTTTTTGTGAATATGCAAGGCAATACCCCGATGATTGCTCTTTTGTTGTTGATACTTATGACACTATACGTTCAGGTGTACCAAATGCTATCAGAGCCTTTAATGATGTTCTTGCTCCTATGGGTAAACGACCTTTGAGCGTTCGAATTGACTCGGGAGATATTACTTATCTTTCTAAAAAAGTCAGAAAAATGCTTGACGAGGCAGGTTATCCCGATTGTAACATTACCGCATCAAATTCACTTGATGAATATATCATCAACGATATGATTCTTCAGGGTGCAAAGGTTGATTGCTTTATTGTCGGTGAAAGACTTATAAACTCAGCATCATCACCACTTTTCAGCGGCGTTTATAAACTCGCAGCTGTTGAGGAAAACGGCGAGGTTGTTCCCAAAATCAACCTTTCCGAAAATGTAAGTAAAATTACAACTCCTCACTCAAAAATGCTTTACAGACTTTTTGACTGTGAAACAGGCAAGGCAATTGCCGATGTCCTCACTCTTGAAGATGAGGTTATCGACGACGGCAAACCTTACACACTATTTGACCCTGATTTTACGTGGAAACGTAAAGAGGTTGAAAACTTTGTTGCAAGAAAAATGCTTGTTCCTGTTTTCAAAAATGGCGAATGTGTTTATAAAGAACCGTCAGTGGATGAAATCCGGGATTACTGTGCAGAACAGATTGATAATCTCTGGGAGGAAGTCAAGCGCTTTGAAAATCCGCATACCTATTATGTGGATTTATCCGAGGAACTCTGGCGTGTTCGTAAGGATTTGATAGAAGAGTATAAAGGAGTTAAAAAATAATGAATATATGGCACGATATTGACCCTGCAAGAATTACCCGCAAGGATTTTGAAGCAGTAATTGAAATCAGCAAGGGTAGTAAAATGAAATATGAGCTTGATAAAGATACAGGTATTTTAAAACTTGACCGTGTTCTTCACACATCAACTCACTATCCTGCAAACTATGGCTTTATTCCGAGAACTTATGCTGACGATAACGACCCGTTGGATGTTCTTGTTCTCTGTTCCGAACAGATTGAGCCTATGGCGCTTGTGCGTTGCTACCCAATCGGTGTTATTTCAATGATGGATGGCGGTCACGCTGACGATAAAATTATCGCGATTCCTTTTGGTGACCCCACATATAATGTGTATAAGGACATCAGCCAACTTCCCAATCATGTGTTTGACGAAATGATTCACTTTTTCAAGGTGTATAAAATGCTTGAAAATAAGGATACCGTAATTGATGAGGCACGTGGCGTGCTTGCGGCGGTGGATATTATTGATGATGCCATTGAGGGCTATAAAAAAGCGTTTGTAAAATAACATAATAATACAAAATTTCCCCTGTTTCGACAGAAACGGGGGATTTTTTTACATATTTTTGCATTGTGCATATTAAACAAAGAAAAAGATAAAAATTTGTAGAAAAATGCACAAAATTATTTTTGAGTTTTTATTGATTTTTTTGGGTTGATATTGTATAATAAATGCATTGAATGGGGGAAAATTGCACCTAAATTACATCCCAAAGGGTAAATAGACAAAATCTAACTACGAAAGGAATGAACAAAAATGGCATTTGTAAGCTTGTATTTTCATACTCTTGACTCAAAAAACCGTTTGTTTATTCCTGTAAGATTCCGTGACCAGTTAGGCGAAAGGTTCTATGTTATGCCCGGTGCTCAATCAAATCTTTTCCTCTATCCGCAGGAAACGTTTGATGAAATCGCAGAGCAGTACAGAAAATCTCATAAAAGTTTAAAACAACAAACTGATTTCTTCAGCAGCGTTTCAGAGGCAACTGTTGATAATCAGGGTCGTGTTACCCTTGAGGGCAGACACGTTGAACACGCAGAGCTTATTAAAGACATTGCTGTTGTGGGTAGTGGCCGCAGAGTTGAAATCTGGCCTATGGAAAAATTCAAGGCAAGTCAGACAAGCACTAAGGATGCTATTGATTTCTCAGAAGATATTGAATGGTAATTTAAAATGGAATTTTCACATATTTCGGTTTTGTTTGATGAAACAATAGAATCACTTAATATTAAAAAAGACGGTTTGTATGTTGATTGTACCTGTGGCGGAGCGGGGCATTCAAAAGCAATTTTAGGGCTCATCCCGGACGGCACTTTGGTTGCGATTGACCGTGACCCCGACGCCATTCAGGTAATAACCGAGAGAATAGGGGATAATCCCGCGGTTGAGATAGTCAATGAT
>JAZNIQ010000228.1:0-8838 GCA_045577555.1 Candidatus Fimenecus sp. | reverse complement strand
TTTTTGCTTTTTAATGCGGTCTTTTTCTTCCTTTTTATAAGCTTCTACACTTTCTGCGCCTACTGCTTCTTTAATAAATTCGTCGTTTACTTCAGGAAGTTCTTTAACTTTAATTTCGTGAAGTTTAATTTTGAATACAGCGTCTTTTGATGCAAGATTTTCCTGATATTCTGCAGGGAATGTAACATTTACATCAAATTCTTCACCGATTTTGTGACCGATAATCTGGTCTTCAAAACCAGGGATGAATGAACCACTACCAATTACAAGGTCATATTTTTCAGCTTTACCGCCATCAAATGCAACACCGTCAACAAAACCTTCAAAATCGATAACTGCTGTATCGTTCTTTTTAACTGCTCTGTCATCAACACTAATCATTCTTGAATTCTGCTCCTGCATTTTTGCAAGCTCTGCCTTGACTTCGTCAGCAGTTACCTTGCAAGCAGGTTTAGTAGCTTTAAGTCCTTTATATTCACCGAGTTTAACTTCTGGCTTAACAGCAACTTTAAGTTTTAAAAGAACGCCGTCTTTACCAATTTCAGGAACTTCAAGATCATATGGAGAACCAACAACCTCAAGTTTTGACTCGCTAATTGCTTCGCTTACTGCTTCCGGATAAACAAGTTCAAGAGCATCTTCATAGAAAACGCCTTCACCATACATTTTTTCAATAAAATTTCTTGGTGCCTTGCCCTTTCTGAAACCTTTGATTACGATGTCTTTTCTCTGTTTGAGATATGCCTTTTGAATAGCAGCCTCAAACTTTTCACCATCAATTGAGATTTCAAGTTCGTAGACATTCTTTTCTACATTGTTTGTTGACTTTAACATTAAATATTCCTCCTGAATATCATTGTTTACTGCATTTCTTTTATCGCAATATTCACGATATTATAACATATAAAAAAAATAAATACAATATTTTCCTAAAGTTTTTCTAAATTTTAAAGTAAAAATAATAGTGTTTTTTACAAAATAGTTTACAAATTAATGAGTAATGGACAAAAATCAAGGTAATCAGCTGAAATCAAACGAAAATCTATTCCGTTTTTATTACTATTTACTGCTGTCTTTATTGCTCCACCGTGTAAATGTCCATAATAACATCTGGAAATTTCATTTCCAATTAAAACATTCATTATTGGCACACAGTCCCGCAAAATACTTGTAGGAGGATAGTGTAAAAAAACAACAATTTCACCACCAAGTTTTTTTGCTTCATCAATTGAGCGTTGAAGTCTCGCACATTCTCTTGCCATAACTTTATCAACATTTTCTTTTTCGGCATCAAAAAACCAACCACGTGTACCAGAAATTGATATATTACCTATTCTGTATGCATTATTATGAAGAAATTTTATAGTATCAAAACCTTTTTCTTTACAGAAATTTTCCATTTTGGTAACTGTATTCCACCAATAATCATGATTACCTTTAGAAATTATTTTTGTACCCTTGAGTTTATTCAAAAATTCAAAATCTTTTTCCGCTTCTTCTAAACTCATAGCCCAGGAGAAATCACCATTAATAATAACAGTATCATCGTCATCAATCAGTTTTTGCCAGTTTTTCTCAAGTTTTTGTGCATAATCATCCCAGCCCTTGAAAATATCCATGGGTTTATTGACAGAAAATGACAAATGTGTGTCTCCTATTGCATAAATTGACATAAAGAAATTTCTCCTATGAATAAATATAAACAACCAACAAAAAATAATTTTGAAAGGAGGTAATAAAGATGGATAAAAACAGAAACATTACTTGTGATGCATGCCACTGTACATTCAATGATGGTCATATGAATTGTACTGCAGACGGCATTAAGGTTGGTACACACAGCGCTTGCACATGTGACGATACAAGATGTGCAACATTTAAATTAAAGGTATCTGACGTGGAATAAATAAACTCAAATGCGGAAACCGTTATACACTCGGCTTCCGCATTAGTATTGCAACTTAAATGCCTAACATATCAAAGACAACTTGTTTCATATCATCCTTCTTGCTTACTCTTGTAAATCTTGGTTCTTTACCTTTAAGAGTTGCGAGTTGCTGTGGTACAGGTTCATTTGATTTCTGGAAGAGTTCGTCAACCATATCAAATTCATTATCTGCTTTAATTTCATCTGTAATTGCTGAAAGAACACTTGCAGAGAATTTATATGGATTTGCAGTTGAAGCAATAACAGCAGGTGTTTTATCCCCTGTTTTTGCAACATAGTCATCATACACCTTAACCGCAACAGCAGTATGAGTGTCGCAAAGATAGTTTTTATCTTCAAAAACTTTGCCGATGGTTGCCTTTGTCTGAGCATCATCACAACAACCTGCAGCAAATAATGCCTTAACCTTATCTGCAACTTCATCAGAAACTGTATATCTACCATCCTTGTTAAGGGACGCCATCCACTCAGCAACCTGAACATCATTTTCATCACAAAGGTGGAATAAAAGTCTTTCAAGGTTACTTGAAATAAGGATATCCATTGACGGAGAACTTGTGCAATAGAAATCTCGGTTTTTATCATATGTACCATTTGTCAAGAAATCAGTAAGAACATTATTTGCATTTGATGCACATATAAGAGTTTTAATCGGCACACCCATTCTCTTTGCATAATATGCCGCAAGAATGTTACCAAAGTTGCCTGTTGGAACAACAACATTCATTTCTTCTCCATTATTAAGTTCACCATTCTGAAGCATATCGCAATATGCGGATACATAATAAACAATCTGCGGAACAAGTCTGCCCCAGTTAATTGAGTTAGCAGATGAGAACGCAAGACCATTTTCCTTGAATTTCTTTTCAATATCTTTATCTGTGAAGATTTTCTTAACTCCGCTTTGTGCATCATCAAAGTTACCCTCAATAGCACATACACTTACATTACTGCCTTCCTGCGTTGTCATCTGAAGTTTCTGCATCGGGCTAACACCGTCAACAGGATAAAATACCAAAATTTTAGTATTAGGAACATCTGCAAAGCCTTCAAGTGCTGCTTTACCTGTATCACCAGAAGTTGCAACAAGGATTACAATTTCAGTATCCTTAACAGTTTTACCTGCTGAAACAGTAAGAAGATATGGAAGGAGTTGAAGTGCCATATCTTTAAATGCACAAGTTGGGCCTCTCCAAAGTTCAAGAATATTAGCTGTTTCTGAAAGTTTATATAAAGGTGCTACTTTATCAGAACTAAACTTGCCTGCTTTATAAGCACCCTCAACACACATTGAAAGTTCATCTTCAGTAAAGTCTGTAAGATAAAGTTTTAAAACTTCTTTTGCTCTTTCTATATAACTCATAGGAACAAGCTTATCAATAAATTCACTTGTAATGGTAGGAATCTCCGTTGGAACAAAAAGACCTCCCTCAGATGAAATTCCTTTTGCGATAGCCTCTGCAGCTGTTACTCGCACTGACTTATCTCTTGTACTTGTGTAATACATTAAAACACATCCTTTTCGTGTGGTATTTTATCATATAAGAATTGGTTTTTCAATAACTTTTTTATTTAGCATAAAAATCAAATGCACCTTCAATATGATTTACTCTGACAGGTTCATTGTTTTTAAAATAGACCTCAACGATGTCATATCTTGGTTGTTTGTCGATCTTACTGTTTTTCAAAAAAAGTTGAGATGTGGCAATTATTTTATTTCTCTTTGCAGTATCAACCGCATCAGCAGGAGAATATTTCATATTTTCACTTCGGGTTTTAACCTCAACAAAACAAATATACTTTTTATCTTCAGCTATTAAATCTATCTCACCTAAACGGCTGTTATAATGTGCAGATATAACTATATAACCCTGATACCTTAAATATCTTGAAGCAACAATCTCACCATATCTGCCAATTAGTTGCTTATCCATTATTTTTCACCGTAAAACTTTTTTAAAAACGATATTCTGTGAATTGGAGATACTCCATATTCTTTTATCATATCATAATGCAATTTTGTGCCGTATCCTTTATGCTTTTCAAATTGATATTGCGGATATTCAATTGCTTTTTCCAACATGAATCTGTCACGACTTACTTTTGCAAGAATTGATGCGGCAGCAATTGACATACTTTTAGCATCACCTTTAACAACTGTTTCTTCTGCAATAAATGGTATTTTAGGATACTGATTACCATCAATCAAGGCATAATCAGGTTTAATTTTCAAGCCTTCAACAGCCCTATGCATCGCAAGAAATGTAGCATTCAGAATGTTAATTTCATCAATTTCCTGTTCAGTAGCAATCCCTATTGAATAGTCAACAGCTTTTTCACGTATAATATCAAAAAGCTGTTCTCTTTTCTTTTCACTAAGTTTTTTAGAATCATTAAGGTCTTTAATCTCAAGACCTATAGGTAATATTACAGCAGCCGCATAAACCGGACCCGCCAAAGGTCCTCTGCCAGCCTCGTCAATGCCACAAACGTTTTTATAACCAGCATCCATAGCATTTTTTTCAAATAAATAATCCATATCCTACTCCGGTTTTTCAAGAGAAATCAATCCGAGTTTTCCGCCACGATACTCGTCGAGAAGCATAACCGACGCTCTTTCATAATCAATTTCTCCGCCTTTAATCATCATACCGCGTTTTTTACCAATCATATGCAAAACTTCCCAGGCTTCTTTATCGGTAAAATCTGTTATTTTATATCTTTCGATAAGTCTTTCCGGATAATCAGTCTTCATAACCTCCAAAAGACGAATTGCCAATGTTTCTGCATCAATTATTTCATCTTTTACTGAGCCGATAAATGCAAGTCGGTCCCCTACTTTCGGGTCATCAAACTTAGGCCATAAAACACCCGGAGTGTCCAATAATTCTATTCCATTCCCAATCGGAAACCATTGATTATGTCTTGTAACACCAGCTTTATCAGCTACTTTAGCTTTAGCTGAACCTGCCATTCTATTAATAAATGAAGATTTGCCTGTATTTGGAATTCCAACAACCATTATTCTCAAGGCTTTACCCGGCATTCCTCTTGCTTCATTCTTTTTTATAACATCTTTTAAAACATCACAAACAGCAGAAATATAACTATTAAGTCCTTTACCTGTGCGACAATCCACAGGAATAGCTCTAACGCCTTTGCTTTTATAATATTCAATCCATTGATTTGTTGTGTTTTTATCTGCCAAATCACATTTATTAAGAAGAACAATACGCGGTTTTCCATTAATAATTTCTTCAAGTTCAGGATTGGAACTACTGTTGGGAATTCTGGCATCAATAATTTCAGTTACACCATCAACAAGGGATAAACTCTCTTTAATAAGACGACGTGTTTTAGCCATGTGTCCCGGAAACCATTGAACAATTTGTCTTTGTGTATCAGCCATTATTTGACTCCTTAACTTCTGAATTAAACAAGGAAGAATCTCCTATTCTGTAGATAACTTTTCCAACCACATATCTCTCATCAATTAAACCGATATCTGCATCACGACTATCGGCAGAATAATTACGATTATCGCCCATTACAAAAAGCTTTCCTTCAGGAATTTCATACCTTTTTGACATAGACAGCATAAACTCCATCTCTTCTTTTATATAAGGTTCCTCAAGCATTTCACCATCAACAACAACTTTATTTGTTGCACCATCAAACTCCACAGTTTGTCCACCAACAGCAATAACTCTTTTTATAAGTGTTTTTTCATATCCGTTTGGTTGCGAAATTACAACAATATCACCATATTTAATATCAGGTGTTATGGAGCTAATAATCAACTGGTCACCATTATATAAAGTATTTTCCATTGATTCACCTGATACGGTTGAAATTTTAAACAACAAAGTAAAAATAATACCAACTGCCAGAATTGAAGAAACAACTATTGAAGCTAATTCATAAACATAATTCAGTTTCTTGTTAATTTTCATTATTTATCTCCCAAGCTCCAAATGGATATATTCGAGCATTTGCCACACCAAGAATATAACGCTCATCAATAATACCAACAGAATCAAAACGACTATCGAGAGAATCGTTTCGATTATCACCAAGTACAAAAACATATCCCTCGGGAATGATGACAGGACCTTTAAAATCACCTTTTCTTCTTGTAAGTTCAGCGATATATGGCTCATTAATTACTTGTCCATTAACCTCTACATCACCTGTATTAAAATTAATATCCAAGGTATCACCGCCAACTGCAATTACTCTTTTAATCAACGGTTCATTACTTTCATTTGGCTGTGTTATAACAACAATATCACCTTTTTCTATATTGTTATTGAAAGCACTGACTGTAAGCCAATCTCCACTATGGAGAGTCGGATTCATTGAATCACCGACAACACCTACTATTCTAAATGCAAAAGTGAACACAATCAGAATAAGAATGAGTGCAAAAACGAACGAATCAAGCCACTCATACACTATATGCCAAATTGTTTTTTTGTTTGATTTTTTTATGTTTTTTTCCTTATTTGAAAAACTCATCAAAATATCTTCTGTTTTTCTCATATACTCACCTATCTATTTAATTTCTTTTGATATTTCACAAATTCTTTTAAGTCTGTGATTAACACCTGAACGTGAAATGGATACACTGAGGTTTTCACCTAATTCACGTAACGACATATCGGGGTTATCCAATCTTAACTGTGCAATTTCCATTAAATCATTTGAAAGATATGAAAGCCCGACAGTATTTTTTATATGTAATATTGCTTCAACCTGTTTCGAAGAAGCATCTATTGTTTTATCCAAATTAGCACTTTCAAAATTTAATTTTCTATTAACATTATTACGGACATCTTTATACATTTTTACGCCCATAATTTCAAGTGATGAGTTGAATGCACCCATTGCCGTCAATAAATCTTCAATTGATTCACTGTCCTTAAAATATATAACATAATTTGAATTTCGTGTTATACTTTTTGGATTAACGGTCAATTCATCATAATCATTAATAAATAGTTTTAAATCTTTACTCAAATTAAGATATGGCACAACAAATTCAAGATGGTAGTTTTTGTTCGGGTCATTGACCGAGCCACAAGTTAAGAATGCACCCTTTAAAAATGCAACCTTGCAACATTCGTCTGTAATATTACTCCAATTAAGCCTTGATGTACCACTCTTTTTGTCATATCCAAAAGTATCAATAACCTTTAATCTATCCTCTTTTTTAGTAACTTCTACTTTATATTTACCTGCTTCGGATTTTATAAGCTTCGGCTTTATGCCACAGACAGTCTTCATAAGTTCAAAATATTTTTCAGCAACACCACTGTGTTCTGTCAATAAAAACATATCATAATATGAAAATGCCCTTGAAAAAAGCATCATACCATAAGCAAAAGCATGCAAACAGCATTGATTTTCAAATTCTGTACATAATATTTCATTTTTTACATCTGCTGAAAATGACATATAAAATAATCCTTACTATAAAAAATCCTCAACAATTGACTGGCACATTATCTGTTAATATCCCTGTGATAGACCGATGCACTGAATCCTTTATCTTTAATTGCTTTGCTTATAATCTCTGCAAAAACAACAGAACGATGCTTACCGCCGGTGCAACCAACAGAAATTGTAAGTTGACTCTTTCCTTCACTAATATACAACGGCACAAGATATGTAACTAAATCAACAAGTTTTGGTTCAAGATCTTTTGCCTCATCAAAGCTCATAACATAATCACGTACAGGCTTATCAAGACCCGTCTGATACTTTAATTCAGGCACATAAAAGGGATTAGGCAAACAACGAACATCAAAAACCAAATCCGAATCTTTTGGAGAACCATATTTAAATCCAAAAGATAAAACTGAAATTTTCATTGTACTTGAAATATCGTCAAGAAAAAGTTTTGCAACTCTTTCTTTAAGCTTTGCTGTTGACAAAAAGGATGTATCAATAACAAAATCTGCAATATCCCTTGCCTGCTTAAGCATTTCACGTTCTTTTGTAATTATTTCCAATAAAGACTGTGTCTCATCATACTTTGAAAGAGGATGCTTTCTTCTTGTTTCCTGATAACGATGAAGAATAACATCATTATCAGCATCTAAGAATACGATTTTATATTCACAATCCATTTCTTTGAGTATCTCAATTGCAGAAAACAGATGTGAAAATGAATCTCCCAATCTTACATCGGCAACAATTGCCACCTTTTCTCTAACTTCAGCAGAATCGTTAAGCAATTGAACAAAAGTAGGTATAAGTTTAGGTGTCATGTTATCGACACAGAAAAAACCTATATCTTCCAATGAATCCACAACTTTAGATTTTCCTGCACCGGACATTCCAGTAACAATTACAAGCTGCATATGTGCATCTCCCTTAATTTTGCAAATTAATCCCCTATAATTTTCACTTCAGGTTCAAGTTTAACGCCTGACTCCTCATAAACTTTTTTCTGAACATCATGTATCAAAGTAATAATATCTGTAGCGGTAGCACCGCCTTTATTTATAACAAATCCCGCATGTTTTTCACTTACCTGAGCACCACCGACTGAATAGCCTTTTAGTCCACTTTCCTGAATAAGTGCACCTGCAAAATACCCTTCAGGTCGTTTAAATGTGCTTCCGGCACTGGGATATTCAAGCGGCTGTTTATCTTTTCGTTTATAAAGATTATCATCCATAGCAACTTTAATAACATTTTTATCAGCTTTTTTCAATTTAAGTGTTGCCGAAATGATTGTACATTCGTTATTCGTATATGCACTATGACGATAACCTAAATCAAGCTCGTCTTTTGTTAATTCGCCCTTACATCCATTTTTATCTATATGATTGACAGAATAAAGCACATCTTTCATTTCTCCGCCATAGGCACCTGCATTCATA
>JAZNIQ010000227.1:0-1853 GCA_045577555.1 Candidatus Fimenecus sp. | reverse complement strand
CCCCAGAATGAAACGTCACCAACTGTGTATATCATACCCCATGCAACATAAATGATTGCCGAATAAACCATCAACTCTGTTTTGCCGAGATTAGGGCTTAAATACATAAGTAATGTTACAACCGCAATCGGAATTAATGCAAAACGAATAAACGGAAGCATTTTTCCGCTTTTAAGATTGCTTCTGTCAACAATCATACCCATAAGCGGGTCATTGATTGCGTCCCATACTCGTGCCAAAAGCATAAGTAAAAGCACAAACATTGGTGTCAACTGCAAAACATTGAGGTAGTAGTCACTGATATAACTTGACATCAAAGCATAAATCATACCCTGACCTAAACCTGCAACACAAAAAGCAGTCATTTCATTTTTCTTTACAAACTTTTTCTGTTCCATATTTTATTTCTCCTTTGTATCTTTATTATCACAAAAGAATTGATAACGCTAATAAATACTGTGCCACATAATATGTAATGTGAATTATAACAACATTGATTTTTGTGTTTCCGCCTTTTTTGAGGAAGGCAATTGAAAGTGCTAAATCAGACAGGGCAAAAATCACCGTACCCATATTCATTGCCAAAAACTTCGGCATAACAGGTGGCATTTCTGCTCCGGCTAAAACTGGTAACCAACCGAATGCATTTACTGCATTAAGAGCAAAGGTTACCGTGAGCATTATTACAACGGAATAAACAAATGTAAGACCTTTGAGTTTTCCGTAATCAAACCCTGTTTTTTTAGAAATCAGTCGTTCAATAATTGATACCGACAAGGCACTGAAAATTGCAAGTGCGATTTGCCACGGAATGTATTCGGGATAAGCCAACAAAATACCGATTACATAAAATATATGGCTTATCATAAAACTTGCTATTCCTGTAAATGTGTAAGGCTCATCATAATCCTTATGCACATATTTAAGGTCCAGCCATATGTCCCCTACCACGCAGAAAACCATACCAATCAGGAAAAATATTCCGTAATTAAGGTTTTCGGGTTTTATTGCAATTGCCACACAGGCAATAATTGTAAAAATCAATGATGAGATTGTTTTAAGTAATACTGCTTTAACTCCGGTTTGCTTAACCCTGACAACAAGAAAAGCAACAACGCAAACAATATAAACAACCGTCAATGCTATAAGCAGACCATTAAGCATTTACACGCCCCCTAAATCTCCATATAAAAAATTATACCAATAATCGTAAGAATTTACAACTATCAGTATAACCAAAAATAATATTTATTTTTAAACACTGTGACTATTTAAGCAATAATGTGCCTGCAAAAGTAAACTGCGCCGCATAATAAAGAAGATGATTTATAACAACATTTGGTTTTGTGTTGCCACCCTCTTTGAAATAGATGTTTGAAAGCACCAAATCTGAAAGAGTGAAAAGTACTGCGGCAATTGAAAGCATTAAAAATTCTTTTGAAAAGCCTTTGAAGAAAATGCCGTTAATTGCTGTGAACATTGTGCATGAAAGAAGCATACCATAAAGAAAGAGAATTTTCTTGTATCTTCCATATTTGACACCCATTGGTTTTTCAAGTGCCAATGTTACGACTGCAAACACCAAAGAAGCAACAATATTGATTATACCGTACCACCATTCAAATTCACCTTCGCCATACTTGAATGCAACGGCAGGAATATAGAAAATATGATTGATTATAAAGCAGATAATACCGGCATATGTATAAATATGGTTGTGCTGCTTATATACATATTTCATATCCAACCACACGTCACCTAAAAGACCGAATATCAATCCCATAATAACAAGAATTCCGTATTCAAAGTTTTGGTGATTATAGGCAAAGGCTGAAAAAGCACTTCCGATAAAG
>JAZNIQ010000226.1:0-3814 GCA_045577555.1 Candidatus Fimenecus sp. | reverse complement strand
GAAGAAAGATAGGACTTGACCAGCGTTTGCTCAATCCTGCACTGCCTGATGACCCTAACAGCAAGGTGAATTTGTGCGTAAAGAATGTATTTGATATTTACACGCAGACAGCAGACAAACGCAGTACGCAGTGTATCTTCTGTGACCTCTCCACACCGAAGGCTGAAACACGTCAGGATAAATTTATAATTTTCCGACCCGACAGCAGAAAGCCACTCGGTTATGACGTTATCCGTAAAAAGACAGGTATAAAAAAGGATATGGATTTGGAGAAAATCCGTAAATATGTTGACAGCAAGGCAACAGAAGATGATGACAAGCTTAAAATCGGTGATATTGCCGTAATCCGCAGACCTTCAGATGATATGACAAAAATTATTTCCGAAGCAGGTATTTATGAAAACGGCAAATTTGTAACCGATGAGTCAGAAAAGCTGCTTGAACAGCTTGGAATGTCACCTATTGAGGATATGCCGCCGAAGGAGTTTAACGTTTATGACGATATAAAGAAAAAGCTTATGGTAATGGGTGTTCCCGAAGATGAAATTGCTTTCATTCACGATTACGATACCCCCGAACAGAAGCAGGCACTTTTTAATCAGATGAACGCAGGTGAAGTTCGTGTTCTTCTTGGCTCTACCGCAAAATGCGGTGCGGGTATGAACGCACAGCAGAAAATGATTGCACTCCACCATCTCGACGCTCCAATGCGACCCTCTGATATGGAACAGCGTAATGGTAGAATTGAACGTCAGGGCAACGAAAATCCCGAAGTTCAGATTTACCGTTACGTTACAGACAAAACCTTTGACGCATATTTGTATCAGATGTTAGAGAATAAGCAGCGTTTCATTTCACAGGTAATGACAAGCAAGACTCCCGAACGTACCTGTTCCGATATTGACGAGGTTGCACTCGATTATGCAGAGGTAAAGGCGTTATGTGCGGGCAATCCTTTAATCAAAGAAGAAATGCAGCTTCAGACACAAATTAAGGAACTGAAATCGGAAAAGTCACGCTATTCAGAGAAAATCTATGAATTGCAGGACAATATCCGTATTAACGTCCCTGCAAAGATTAAGGCAACAGAGCTGCACATTAAGCACAATCAGATTGACCTTGATACTGCAAATGCACAGCCAAAGGTTGTAAATGACGAGGGTAAGGAAATGTACCCTATTAAAATCGGTGACAAGGTTTATACAGACAGAGCCGAAGCAGGTGAAGCTATTAAGGACGTTCTTCTTAAAAATTTCGGTAAATTGGCAGAGGGCAGCACAGTACATATAGGCGAATATCGTGGAATGAAGCTGTCATTCTTACACGATTTGCGTTTTAAGACAACAAAGGCTTGTCTTGAGGGTGAGAAAAACCACTACTGCGACCTCAATATTGAAACCACAACGGGTAATCTTATCCGACTTGATAATTGCATCAACAATATCGCAAAGGACATTAAGGAGTCACAGGAAAAGGTTGACACTATGAAAGCCGAGCTGGAGCAGATGAAGATTGACGTTGAAGCACCATTCCCGAAGGCAGACGAGCTGTTCAAGGCTGAAACAAGGCTTGAGGAAGTACACGAAGCGTTGACAAAATTTGAACTGTCGGACGATACAATGCACAGGGATATTTACGAACGCTTTGCAGACAATTTCTCCGATGTTCTGTTTGGAAAGGTAGGAGCGATGAAATATGAAGCAGGAGAAGGTTGGGATACCTTATCCGTTGAGCTTAACGATAACATTTTCTCCATCGCACACACCTATGTACAGAACGGTGATTTGATGTATGACCCTATGATTAGCTTCATTGTGGACTATGAGAATGAAAAGGTTATTCCAATCAGCTATGAAAACAGCGGTATGGGCATTTATGAAAGCTATGACCCAAATGCAGAGCCTACTCCCCAGTTGGTGCAAAACATAAACGGTGTCCTTGAATTTATGGATACTTGGCTTGATAACATTGAGCAGCAGGGATATGAGCCTGTTGTGCCTGATGAGGATAGGCACAGGGAAACTGAAAATATATCATTATAAATAATGCCTGTATCAGATTTTTGCTGATACAGGCATTTGGCTGTTTATTATTGCACTTTCAAAGCAATATCAAGTTTAAAAATGTTATTTTCACAAGTAATATCAAACTCGCCGTTGTATTTGGCAACAGTTTTTCTTATGTTGTATAAACCTATGCCGTGGTTGCTTTTGTCCGATTTGGATGTCTTAATATTATTGTTATGTATAACTATATTTTCAGCAACCGGATTTGTTATGCATATAAGTTGAATACATTTGTAATAATCACAATTGACAGAAATTGTTTTAGGTGAACTGTCAGTGATTTTCTCACAGGCTTCAATAGCATTGTCAAGAGCATTTGCAAGTATAATACATATGTCAACAGCTGAAATGTCCTCGTATATTATACCATTACATTTTATTTCCACACCGATATTTTGTGCATATTCAGCTTTGTCGTTTAATATAGAATCTGCTATGCTGTGTCCTGTAAAATTTTTTGGGGACGATGTCGTTTTATGAGATGCTAAATTTTCTATATATGCGGTTGCTTCATCATATTCGTTAGCTTTAAGCATTCCTTGAATGCAAAGCAAATGATTTCTGTAATCGTGTCTGAACTGACGCACATCATCATTAAGTTTATCGATTTTTTCGTAATAATTTACCTGTGCTTTAATTTGCTTTTCAAGCAATGATGATTGGTTTTCAAAATATGAACTGGAGATACAATTAAAAACAAGAAGAAATATGATAAGTACAAGTAAGAAGATACATATAACAGTAAAAATTTTGGTAACATTGTTTTGTAATGCAATGTTTTCAGTGCTGAAAATTTGATTTTCCAGCAAACCACCACTGAAAAATAATGCGAGCAATATCAAAATGTAAATATGCTTAGGAATATGGTTAGTTGCAAATACAAGTGAATTTGCTTTGTTTTTGAATAAACATGTTATAAGTGCAAATAAAATGACAGATGAAATTGTTGAGATAATTATACTAACAAATGATGAAATTGAATGTTTGAATATGGTATATAAAATAACCCGTATAATAGATTTTACTATAGAATCAATTTGTAAGTATAATAGAAAAACATATATGCCTTTTTTGAAGTGTTTTGGATTGAATAAATATACATTAAGAATTAATGTTCCGTAAAACACAACAAAACTGTATGGATACACTAAATATTCCTTTGAAATATTTATATTTGATATAATAAAATTAACTGAACAGCAAATATATAAAATTACGGTTGGTGTTAGTCGGAATTTTAAAGAAGAATTTGTGATTTGCGAAACAATAAAACTGATGTTATATATCATTAAAGTTGAACTTATAGAAAACAATAATATATTTATAAACATCATAACTACACCTCTATTTTTCTACGTTTCAAAAATGCTATATATTTTTTCTGAAAATCAGTTCGTAGAACTTTCGAAAGAGGAACACGCTCGCCATTCTCAAAAAATATATTTGAATTGGTATAGTTATCTACATAGTTGAGATTGATAATGTAAGTTCTGTGAGAACGATAGAAGAAATCTGAT
This sequence comes from Candidatus Fimenecus sp., assembly GCA_045577555.1. Taxonomy (GTDB): domain Bacteria; phylum Bacillota; class Clostridia; order Oscillospirales; family Acutalibacteraceae; genus Fimenecus. The sequence continues at coordinate 231 of JAZNIQ010000226.1, read as the reverse complement.
TTAAGCAGTTTTCCAAAATCGGCAAGATAACCTTTATATACATACATTGCGTTGGGAGTCATTATTTTGCAATATCTGTTATTGGCTTCTGCATATATAATGTCATTTTCTGATATTCGTTTCATACGGTCATTATCTTCATCATAGACAAGAACAAATGCATCTGAGTTATATTTAGAAATAAATGAATCAAGAGCCTCACATAATTCAGCATAATTTAACGGTTTTACA
>JAZNIQ010000225.1:0-8292 GCA_045577555.1 Candidatus Fimenecus sp. | reverse complement strand
GGACCCGTTGAGGCAACTGCAGCAGGAAATATTATGGTGCAGCTTATGTATCATGATAAAAACCTTGACCTGACAAGTGCAAGAGGATTAATTAAAAACTCTTTCAGCAAAAACTGAATATAGTTTAAATGGTGGGATTTTTCCCACCATTTTTGTTAAAAAAAATGTCTTAACGCTTATTATTTCGTCATTTGTGACAGACAAAGCGCACAGAACACAGCACAATCAACAAAAAAGATTTTTGATGAATTATTGCTTTATTTTCACTTTGTTTTATTGTATAATCATATTATGCTTCATGAGAAAGGGATGGTTTAATGACAAAAAATGAAATCATAAGCACGGTAAAAGGCTTACCGTCTTATGTAAAAGAACATTGGAATAAACCAAATGAGGGTGAATATGTTTCTTTAAAAGAGTTCTGTGCCTATACTGCAACACAGGCCGGTTCGTATATTTTCTTAACGGCATCGGGAATATTGTCATTCTCGGCTTCATATTTCTGCGGTTCTATTATGGGACTCAGCAATATGCAGTTCCAACTTGTTAACCTTATAAGTACAATTATTGGATATCTTTTCATGTTTATGAACCCAATCAGCGTTCTTATTTACGAGAACCACGGTGAGCTTTCTCCAAAAATGAGAAGATTTGCTCACATCTGTTATTCAGGTGAAATGGTTATAGGTTTATTGTGCTATTTCATACCTATGGATGCATTTGACTTTATGTTGGGTACTCCGCAGATTGTTGCTAACATTCTTTTCTTAAGCGGTATAACAAACTACATAACATGGGGAATCCGCAAAAAATTCTGTGCAAAATACGGAAGACTTAAACCCTTTATTCTTCTTTGTGGCATTCCTTCTGCAATAATTATGTCAATAATTCCGTTCTTGCCAATTCAAAATCTTCCAAGTGTATATAAACTTATTATTCTTCATGGTGCTTTTATCATGATGAACTATTTCTATAACGCTTATGTCGGCGTTAACGGTCTTGTTACATTTATGACTCCTAACTCTCAGGAAAGACAAAGACTTCACTCAATTGTTCCTATTATTACAGGACTTTTCCCCTCAATCATTGGTCTTTTCTTCCCGATGCTTATTCAGTCAACGGGTGGATACCTGAACATCAACACTTACAAAATCTTTGTTCCTATTTTTGGATTTATCGGTGTTTTTGTTTCTCTCGCTGCCGTTCATTGTCACGAACGTGTTATTGAAGCATCAGGTGAAAAACGTAAGAAAGTTACATTCTTTAACGGTGCTAAAAATGTTCTTAAAAACAAATATTTCTGGATTACAAACATCTCCTCTATTTTAGGACAGTGGTCAGCAATGGTTGGTAGCCTTCTTCAATTCTGGTTCATTTATTCTCTTAGAATGGAAGCACTTTACGGTGTTGCTGCAAACGTTGTTGTTGTAGGTATGACATTCGGTAACATTATTTGTCCTATTCTTACAAAGAAATTCCAGAAGAGAAATATCCTTATAGCATTCCGTGGCATTTCACTTCTTACGGTTTTCCTTATGTTGTTTGCCGTAAGAATCGAAAATGTTTATGTGTTTATCGGTGCTATGTTCCTTCGTAACACATTCCAGCCTGTTGTTGACGGTATCAATATTGGTCTTGGTGCCGACATTCAGGACTATCATCAATGGAAATATGGCGAACGCGCAGACTCTATGGCAGGTGTATTCGGGTGGTTCTTAAACCCAATCAACGTTGTTCTTGGATTTATTATTCCTTCGCTTTTAGCAAAAGTAGGATTCACATCTGACTGGGATGTACTCTTTGACCAGGCAATTCTTAACAGCGTATTTAACATCTACACATGGGCTACAATTATCAGTACTGTCCTTATGGTAGTTCCTTTCTTCTTCTATGACCTTACAAGAGAAAAACACGATATGTGCGTTGCAGAGTTACAGGAAAGACTCCGTGCCATTGAAAATGAAGAAACCGAAAGCGAGGTAGTTTAATATGAAGAAGAGAATTATTAAAATTTCAGCACTTCTTATTTGCATCTGCTTATTGTTTTCAGGTTGTAGTGTTGCATCCACCTTCTTAGGCATTGAAGGTGACGAAATTGAATACACTATCGAAAATGGCGAGGCAACTGTTACAGGCGTACCTAACAAAATGACTATTACCCAAATAGTTATTCCTGATGAATATGATGGTGCTCCTGTTACAAAAATTGCAGATTTTGCCGTTGTTAACCTTGAATATGTTACTGAGATTGAAATAGGTAAAAATGTTAAGGAAATCTCTCCTTGGGCCTTTGAGAATAATCAGCAAGTTACAAAGTTTACAGTTGATGACAATAATGAATATTTCTGTGATGTTGACGGTGTTCTTTTCACAAAGGATATGAAAACTCTCCTTTTCTACCCTCTTGCTAAAGATTTGATAGATATAAAAGATGATAGTGGAAACGATGTTAAGGTTTCTGAATATACAATTCCCGACGGTGTTGAAACAATCCGCACCAAGGCTTTTTATAAATGTGGAAGAATTACAAAAGTTGTTATTCCTGACAGCGTAAAAAACATTGAAGAAAAAGCATTTTTCCGTTGTGGTTCTCTTAAAGAACTTACACTTTCACAGAATGTTGAGTACATTGCAAAAGATTCTTTCGGTTTTTGTTCATCTTTAAGCGAAATCAATATTCCTGCTACAATCAAGCGAATTGACGAATATGCTTTCTACAATTGTACAAGTCTTTTAACAATCAATGTTGATGCAAAAGAAAGTGATATAACTCTTGGCGATAAGTGGTATCCTACACAAAATGGTCTTGCAATCAAAGATTTAAAAATTAACTGGAAATAGCCAAAAAGAGCAGTCTCTTTCGACTGCTCTTTTTATTATACATTAACCTTTTTTATGCTTGATATTGACTTTCAATTTCGTTCCATTTAACGAAGTTTTGTGCTTTCAGTTTTTCTACCTCGTTGCAGACTATTTTTGCACCGAGGTATTTTTCTTTTTCGGCTTTAGTCTGATAATTTTCATATTCTTTCAAAGCCTTTTGAGCTTCGTAAACAAGTTCAAGGTTTGTGAGAGTTGCGGTGTCAAAATCATCGTGACCAAAGTCTGCGAACATTGCGCGGATTTTAAGTGCTGTAATCATATTTTTTCTCTTTTCTTCACTCAAATCGTAGAAAAGGAATGGAATGATTGAAAGGATTGTTCCCACAATTGCACAGATAATAACAATTCTTACAAGTGGAGTTCTGAAATCTGCATTATACAAATCGTCATAGTTGTTAGTAAATCCGTAAGCCTTGAAAATAAGTGGAAAAACATATCCAGTAGCCAAAGCTATAATACTGCCTATAAGGACTCCGCTTTGCTCAATAAAGCCTTCAAGTCTGTCCCCTGTTTTATACTGCTGATAATCCATCATATCCGCTTTCATGGCAGGAAGATAAATGATTGAAACTGCACCCACCATTTCCTTTATGAATATGCAGATAAACAACAGAACATAGTTTTTATATAAGAACATCATAAGTACAAGGCAGACAACCTGAATTGAAAGGGACAAAAGGCAAATTCTCTTTTTGCCAAGTTTGTTTGTAAGTGGTGCTGCCGCCACCATACCCGGAGTATATGCCTCACCTTTGATCACTGTCATAAGTGAATATACTCTTGAGTTGTTCATTCCGTAATAGAATATCCATTGAAAAATATATCCGTAACCCTGATTCAGAAAACTTAGCCAGGACGAAACATTGATAATCCAGAAATATTTGTTATGTGAAACCTTTTTAAGTCCCTCAAAAAAGTTCATTTTTTGAACATACTGTTTTGGCACAATAACTCTTTCTTTTGTACCGAAAACACAGAGCATACTGACAAACACACCAATTATACAGAAAATCGGGAATCCGATTCGATATGTTCTGATATCATCAAGAGGTCCTATCAAAGGCATAACGGGATTTATAACAGTTGGTGCAAAAGAATAAATAATTGAACTGATTTCAATTATCCATGAACGCTCTTTTGAGTTTGCCGACATAACCTGCACAAGACCCGAATATGCAGAACTATAAAATGGTGAAAAGAACTGAAGTAATGTATAGCACACAAATACTGCAATAAGTTTCTCATTATATTCCATTGTTTCATATGGAAGATAAACAAATACAGTACCGATTAATGCTGTTGGTAATCCAAGAGTAAGGATATAGGGACGGAATTTACCCATTTTACTCTTTGTGTTATCAAAAAGCATTGCTCGGGTTGGTGCAATCAAGAGCATAATGAGTGTTGTGATAACATTCATCGTCTGCAAATCTATTGCTTTGATGCCGATTGATGCACCCACAATCATACTACCTGCACTAAGGCCTATCATACCCACAATTGCAGTAATAAAATAAACACCTGCACCACCAACAGAATATGCTGCAATTTCTTTATATGGCACATAACTACCCGCAGGAACAGTTTTCCAGTTTGACTTTATTGTAATAAGTGTTTCTTTAAGTTTTCCCAATATAATCACCCCGTGCAATTATTTCATTTTCATTATAATTCTTTTTTATGATAAAATCAATTATATAATATCAGAACTCTTGAAAATGGTAAAAAAGTATTGTAAAATAATGACATAAATTTTAATAAAGGAGATTGGATATGGATTTTTCAATTTTTGACTCATTTGATATGAGTGTGTTCACCTTTTTTGGTGAACAGATTCAAGGTGCTGTAATGAATATCGTTGCAAACTTTATTACATTTTTTGGCGGCTCTGAATTTGTTACACCTATGGCAGTTTTAGGTGCTGTACTTATTTTATTTAAGAAAACACGCAAATTCGGTATGGCTGTGCTTTTCGCAGTTTTAGTGGGAACACTTTGCACCAACCTCATTATGAAACCTTTGTTTGACCGTCCACGTCCATATGTTTACTATGCAGATAACCCAACATTTATGGCTTGGTATGAATTTGCAGGTGCTCACGTTGAAAGTGACAAGTCATTCCCATCAGGTCACACAACTGCTGCATTTGAATTAGGAATTGCAGCTTTCCTTGTTCTCAACAAGAAATACAGCTGGGTATTCCCTGTTTTCTCTGCACTTGTTGGTCTTTCAAGAATTTACCTTATGGTACACTATGTAACAGATGTCCTCGGCGGTGTGCTTGTTGGTGTATTTGCAGGTATAATGGGCTACCTCATTATGAAAGCAATTATGAAAAAGACAGAAAACACTAAGTTTGCTGAATTTGATTTAATTGAAAAATTTAAGAAGAAAGCATAAATTCAGATTAAACGAAATCACCTGTGTCAAAACTTGATACAGGTGGTTTTTTATGTATAAAAGAATATATTTATCTTTTTTTTGCCTCGCAATTGTCTTTGGAATACTTATTTCAAATTTGGGTGTCATCATCTTAAACACAAGCAACTCCCCTGTTTCACAAAACAGGAGTGTGAAAAGTCAGATTCTTGACACATCAAGGGGTATGATTTATGACTGTCATATGCGAAAAATTGTAAATTCCGTAACTGAAAACCTGACCGTATGCCTCCCCTCCACAGATGCGTTAGATATTGTTAAAGATTATCTTGATGAAGACGAGCAAAAAAACATTTATAACCGTATGAGTAACGGAGAAATAAGCATACTCCGTTTACCAAAGAAATTTAACGAAAATGTTATAAAAACTGTTACCGTAGCTGACCGATATTCAAAAAATCAACCCTGTGTGCACTTAATAGGTCATCTTGACGAAAACGGTGAGGGTGCTATGGGACTTGAAAAAGTGTACAACAACTATCTTAAAGATTGTAAAGGTACTGTCAAAGCAATCTGGAGTGCGGATGCATTGGGAAATATTCTATGGGGCAATGGAATTGATTTTGAAAGCGATAACTATCTCTCCCCTGCGGGAATACAACTGACAATCGACCTGAAAATTCAGGAAATCGCGGAAAAAGCACTTTTAAATCATAATATCACTAAAGGTGCTGCAGTTATTTTAAATGCTAATACAAATGAAATTCTCGCAAGTGTGTCACTGCCAACCTTTAATCCCCTCAATCTTTCTGATGCTTTGAATAGCACAGATTCACCATTCATCAACCGCACATTGACTCCATATAGCATAGGTTCAGTTTTTAAGCCGTTCATTGCCTGTACCGCTATTGAAAACAACATTTCTTTCACCTATAACTGCACAGGAAGTATTAACATTGGCGGTACAATATTTCGATGCAACAACAATATCGCTCACGGATTTGTGACAATGACAACGGCAATGGAGGAGTCGTGCAACACATATTTTATTGCATTGGGACAAAAAATTCGGGTTGATAATCTTATTTCGCTCTGCTCTGACTTTGGAATTGGTAAAGAACTGGAACTTGCTGATGATTTTTATCTTAAGTCGGGCAAATTGCCCAACGCAGAAATGCTTAATTCACCTCAGGCGGTTGCAAATTTCTCTTTCGGTCAGGGTGAATTACTCGCAAGTCCTTTGCAAATGGCAGTTGCATATTCCTGTTTTGTTAACGGAGGATATTACCGTCCGCCAACGCTTATGAAAGCAATTATTGATGATAACGGAAATGCTGTGCAAAAAGTTGAGTTACCTAAAAACTATCGCATTTTAAATGAAAGTACGGTTAATCAAATTGATAATATTCTTGAAAAAGTAGTAAAAAACGGTAACGGTAACCGTGCATTTTCTGAAATTACGAAAAATCATGGGAAAACCGCTACTGCTCAAAGCGGTTGGTATAATGACGGTACGGAAATCACTCATACATGGTTTTGCGGATATTTTCAATTTGAAAATACTAAATATACCGTAGTGATTTTTAAAGAAGACGGCAAATCCGGTGCAGTTGACTGTGCACCTGTTTTTAAAGAAATATCAGAAGAAATTGCAAAAATCAAGACGGTTACAAATCAATAAAAATATTTGTGATTTGCTATTGACAATAAGGATAAAAAAATATATAATATTCGAGCAACCGTGTTAAGGGCCAATAGCTCAGTTGGTTAGAGCATCCGGCTCATAACCGAACGGTCCGGGGTTCGAGTCCCTGTTGGCCCACCACTATCGGTTGCTTAATATAGGGGTATAGCTCAGTTGGTAGAGCAGTGGTCTCCAAAACCACGTGCCGAGGGTTCGAATCCTTCTGCCCCTGCCAAAAGAAAAACCTTGAAAAACCTTGATTTATAAGGGATTTCGAGGTTTTTTATTTTTTATTTTCTCTTTTAAATTCTCGGTAAAACAGTATAACTCGGTATAAAAATGCAAGTCAAAAACAGCCCCTCCGCTTAATTGAACTGTCCGCACAATCTGGGGCAGTTCAGACAGGTGTCCGTTTTTATTTTTCGTATAATATAAATGATGGGAACCCGTAAGGGTCTGAGCATTAAGAAAACAGCCTAGTGGGCTGTTTTTAACGAAGAGCACAATGCGAATCTCTCATTCGCATTGCAAGTATATAGTCTAAGCATTAAAAAAATATTTATCCTCTTTTATTGAAAAAGTCATTGAATAGCAGTATACTTTTATTGAAATTTAAAATCTGCAGGAGAATGTTTATGTATAAAATCGAACTTGGCAAAAGCGGTTTACAAGTTCCCACGGTTGCTGTGGGATGTATGCGTATAAGCAATATGAATGAAAAAGAGGTGCCAGCATTTATTGACACAGCACTTTCAAACGGCGCAAACTTTTTTGACCACGCCGATATTTATGGCGAAGGTAAAAGTGAAATTGTTTTCGGCAATGCAATCACACCGTCAATGCGTGAAAAACTGATTATTCAAACCAAATGCGGTATTTGTCCCGGACAGTTTGACTTTTCCTATGAGCACATCATAAATTCTGTTAACGGCAGTCTTAAAAGACTCGGCACAGATTATATTGATGTTTTACTTCTTCACCGTCCTGATGCACTTATGGAGCCGGAAGAAGTTGCAAAGGCTTTTGATGAGTTAAAAGCATCGGGTAAAGTACGTCATTTTGGCGTTTCAAACCAGAATCCATATCAGATTGAGCTTTTACAGTCAGCTCTTGACATGCCCATTTGCGTTAATCAACTGCAATTTTCTATAATGCACGCACCTATGATACAGTCAGGAATCAATGTAAATATGTATAATGATTCTGCCATTAACCGTGACGGCGGTGTGCTTGATTATTGCAGACTTAATAATATCACCGTTCAGGCTTGGTCACCTATGCAATACGGATTTTTTGAGGGCTGTTTTGTGGACAATGAAAAATTCCCCGAGCTTAATGAAGTACTT
>JAZNIQ010000224.1:0-2474 GCA_045577555.1 Candidatus Fimenecus sp. | reverse complement strand
AACTTATAGAGCTGTGTGTTTTTAGGAAATTTACGCTCAAAGGGTACAAGGTCAGAGCCTACCTTAACAAGACCGTGACCTGCATCAACATTTGTGATGTGTTTCATCTGGTCATCGCTAATCTGTAAAAGATTAGCAAGGTCATCTCTGTCCGTACTGCCTTGGTTGAGCATAATAATGAACTCTGAGTTAGCGAGCATAGTTCTTGCAGTATGGCTCTGCATCATATCATCCACATTCTGTGTGATACCTGTACAGAAAGCACCGTACTTTCTTACTCGCTTCCAAAGAGTGAAAAGGAAATCAGCCGTGTACTGATGACGGAACAGAAGATAGATTTCATCTATGAAGATGTATGTCTCTCTGCCCTCTGCTCTGTTCTTTGTAATACGGTTGAGAATACTGTCAAGAACAACCAACATACCGATAGGCATAAGATGTGTGCCTAGGTCGTGTATGTCATAGCAAAGAAGTCTATTTTCGCTGTTGACATTTGTCTGCTTTGCAAAGGTATTATGAGAGCCTGTTGTAAAAAGTTCCATATTAAGTGCAAGCTCCTGAGCTTCATCTTCGGGCTGTTCTTTAAGGTTTGCAACCAAGTCAAGAAGTGTGGGCGGTTTGCCTTTGTACTTTTTCTTGATATAGTTGCGATAAACATTTGTAAGGCAACGGTCAATAATTGACTTCTGCTTACCGTCAATCTTGTCCGTACCTATAATCTGTTCAAACAGCGACATAATAAACTCTGATTTAAGAGCTATGGGATTGTCACCGTCTGCATAGTCTTGGTTAATATCAAGACAGTTAATGTGATTTTTACTTGTTGCAGAAAGCTGAACAACCTGACCGCCTAATGCTTCAACTAAGGCTTTGTATTCTCTTTCCGGGTCGATGATGATAATGTCAGCATCGGTAGTAAGGTGAAGTGTTGATACTTCTTCCTTACCCGTAAATGATTTGCCGCTACCCGAAACACCGAGGATAATACAATTACCGTTAAGAAGCTCCTTACGGTTGACAACGATAAGGTTTTTGGAAATCACATTGACACCCTGACACACACCGCCCTTGTGCTGAATTTCCTGCACCTTAAAGGGCATAAAAACAGCAAGGCTTTCCGTTGTAAGTGTACGCCTTGCAAGGATCTTATTCGTGCCTATGGGAAGCGTTGCGTTAAAGCCTTCCAACTGCTGAAATCTTAATGTGCCAATCTGACAGGTATTACCGCCTGCGGCTACAATAGTTTCAGTATCGGTGTTAAGCTGTTCAATAGTATCTGCCGTGTGCATAATGGTCATTACAACCTTAAACATCTTTTGGTCACGGGTCATAATATCATCCAAGAACTCACGGATTTCTTTTCTCTGCTGTTCCATATCATAAGGAATGATTGCAGAGAAGTTGTTGTTTGCATTCTGCTTTCTCTGATAATTTGCGATATTTGTTTCAATACCGAGTGCCTGCTTTTCCACAAACTTCTGTGCTTCCTGCGTTGACACGGGTACAATATCAAAGTTGAAAATCATATTCTTACAGGAATCTGTTATTACACGGATGATTTCATCCTTGACATAAGAGGCATAACCTCTGACAAAAAGCACACGGGCAAATTTATCTCCGACTTTGAAATAATCGCCCTTAAACTCAAAGCTGTCGGGAGATATATAGTCCTTGAAGCTTTCACCCTTTCGCATTGTGTCACGAAGGTCAAACTGATAATCTGTATCGTCATCAGGTCGGCAGAAATCGTGAATGATACGAAGTCTTTCTGTCAGCTCAAGCTCTCTGCACTTTGAGCCTATTCGTGAGAAGTGGGCAATTAAATCAGTGCCGGCACGGTTAAAGTGTGCTCTTGCTTCTTCAACCGTTTTCTTCTGAACTGTCAGGGTAATATATTTATCCTGTACAATGGCACTTGTACTGTTAGCAAGACCTGTGAGCATTTCATTGATTTCACGGCGGAACACATCTTTACCGTCATTTTGTTTTTCAGTAAGCAGAAGATTATTAAGCTCTTCACTCTTTATTCTTCTGTTGATGATTGTAAGCTGACTTGAAACGCCGTTTTCAAGAGAATTAAGAATATCACTGTACTTGAAAAAGTCTGTTTCCTTATCCTCTTTACTTGCTACGGCATAGTTAATATCGGTAAACTTAAAGACCTTTGAAAACCTGTCTTTGCCAACAAGGAAAATGCCGTCGGGATAAACTGCTCTTATGTCTATTGCGTCCTGCACAGATTTAGGAACAGCCATACCGTCACCAAAATTATCGCTTATTCCTACGAGACTTTTCAGCTTTCCGAGTAAATCGAACATCCTTATCACTCCTTTCTATTTCGTCATAAAGGTTTATTGATTTGAATTTAAGTTCATTCGGCATAAGGATTTCAGAGCGAAGGTAAGCAAAGAAAGCCTTTTCTGCTGTCATACCGTGCCAACTGAAAAAGCCTATTGCCGCAAAGGGTGCTGCAC
>JAZNIQ010000223.1:0-3374 GCA_045577555.1 Candidatus Fimenecus sp. | reverse complement strand
ATTTTTTATGCAATTTGTCAACGAAAAAACTACATTTATTAAATTTTTGTTCAAAGAAATAAAAAAACATACACAAAACCTGACATCTTTACTTGTGTTTATAATTATAATATAAAACACAAAAAGCAAATGTTTCCGAATTGATCCTCCGGAACATTTGCTCTTATTTTATTTATGCTCCAGAATAGAAATGTATGTACTTACTTTTTCTTCGAGTCCGGACAAAACTTCATAATAATCGGTAATACCCGATGATGTCATCTTTTTTACACGATTTCCTATCTTATCAATAACCGTTGAAACCGCCCTTGCCATTTCATCAATATTAACATTCTCTATGCCGAAAACAAGCGTTCCCAGTCTTCCGATACCATCATAGCCATTTTCTGAAACACCCATAAATTTTTTTGCAAGAGAAGTATCATATTTATTGAGCGCAAACAAAAGACCGATACAATCCCCAAAAATTTCTTCAAGCAAGATACTATTGCAATTTTTATACATTCTGCGACAAGTATACAGAGTACACGCATTGTATACCCTTATCTTCAGAGAAAGCTGGTTCCAGACAAGTTCACCAAAACCTGCTTCGTCAGCTTTTACTCCGCTGTAATCACAATTTGAAATAATAATCAATGTATCCTGATAATTATTTTTTTCACCACGGAACTTTTTGAGTTCATCTCTCCACGAAAGCTCATTTCCTCCATGACAAATGTACTCGTTCATATGATCTTCAATCTTTCGCCAGTTGGTTATACCAGCAATCTCTGCACTTTCCAGTGATGAAGAAACACTGGCAGGTTCCCCTCGGTATGCCATTATCTGAATAAAACGTTCAAAGTCCTGACGTTCATGTATATAGACAATGTCAACCTTTCCTGCCGGAGTTGTTTCGGAAAAAAGTCTGTCATACTTACTGCACTTAAATCCGCTCAACCCTTCACTCATTTTTCTGGCAACCTCCGGCGGTGTTTTACCATAACGAACAATATCAGTATATACCCCTGTTTCTGATATTCCCTTTTTCGGAGTGAGATACAACTGGTTATATCTCTGTGCCATAGTTTCCATAACCGAAACCGCACTATTCATCCCTATACCCTCCATACATTTTATTTATCCTACATATCACAAATAATATTTTTTATAGTATTTATTGTATCATATTATATGCGTTTTGTCAATAAACTATTATGTTTTATTGCTTTTTCTGTATAATAAATTAATTTTCAAAGTAAATGCACCTTGGAAATAAATACTTGTTGCATTTACTTTGAAAGTACAAGTGTTGCATTTAGTCTGAAAGTAAAAGATAAAAGAAACAGATCCCAAACATATACTTCCCCATGGGGAAGTATTGCGTTTACTTTGAAGGTAAAATAGTTCATAATAATTGTATACCATAATCATGAAAGGAGCTCGATTATTATGAGCAAACATTTGACATTAGATGAAAGAGTGACCATACAAGTAGGTCTTACTGAAAACAAAACTTTAGGAGAGATAGCAAAAGAACTGGGCAAATCGCGCTCAACTATCTCAAGAGAAATTCGTAAACACACTGTAATCAAAAGAAACGGAGTTTACGGAAAAGGATTTAATGAGTGTAAATATCGTTATGAGTGCAGAGAAACAGGCATATGCGAAACAAAACCTGACTGCGTAACAAAGAATTGTCGTTTCTGCAAAGAATGCAACAGTAACTGCCCAAAATTTAAAAGAGAAGTGTGTAGCAAATTGAGTTCACCACCTTACGTATGTAATGGATGTTCCCATAAGTCAAAGTGCACTCTTGAAAAGAAGATGTATGATGCCAAACAGGCTGACAAGGAGTACAGAACAGTTCTGTCAGACTCCAGAGAAGGATTCAATCTGACTGATAGCGAGTTTCGTAGCATTGATTCTTTTGCTTCTGAGTGTATTGATCGTGGTTTGTCAGTATACAACATCATACACAACCACTCTGACGTAGTAATGTGCTCTGAAAGCACACTATACAGACTGATACATAGTGGTTCTCTTTCAGCAAGAACCATCGATCTTCCACGTGCAGTAAAGTTCAAAGTGCGCAAAGGCAAGAAAAAACAGATGAAGGTTGACAAGAAATGCACTGTTAACCGCAGTTATGAGGATTTCCAAAAATATATATCCGAAAACCCTGATACACTTGTTACAGAAATGGATACTGTAGAGGGCAAGAAGGGTGGTAAAGTCCTTCTGACTTTTATGATTCCTAACTGCAGTATGATGCTCGCTTTCATAAGAGAGCGTAATGATTCAAAGTCGGTAACAGATGTGATAGACTGGCTGTACAACACTATTCCGGAAGATGCATTCAACGCAATATTCAAGGTTATTCTCACTGACAACGGTGCGGAGTTTTCCAACCCAACTGCGATTGAATTCTGCGATAATATTAAGCGTTCCAACGTCTTTTACTGTGATCCTTACGCTTCATATGAAAAACCCAGAGTCGAGAATAATCATACTTTGATTAGAAGAATCATCCCTAAAGGTACTTCGTTTGATCACCTTAATCAAGATGATATCGACCTTATGATGTCACATATCAATTCTTATTCACGCAAAAACCTGAATGGTTTTTCGCCTGCTGAATTATTCGTGAAGTTTTACGGTTATGAGGTGTTGCGTTTACTTAGACAGCAAATTATCCCCAACGATAAAATTGTTCTTAAACCTAAACTTTTAAGAAAATAATTCCTTGTTTTTACAATAGAAAACTGTTGCATTTACTCTGAATGTAAAAAAATTCAACTTGTTCAGGGTTAGCTTTGCTATACCCTTTTTTAGGTTTTGGTTTAATATTTTTTATGCACAATCATCATAATTGCGCACTTTTATCGTTGTTTTGTATTGTAATGTTAAATCGTTTTTATGATAGTTTCAAAGTAAACGCAACACCATTGCATTTACTTTGAAAGTGTTGCATTTACTTTGACAATTGACCAAATTTTTTAAAAAAGCCCTGAATCTGCAAATATACAAATTCAAGGCTATAATTTTATTTATTAAACAAGATACAACGGCACTACACTCTGATATCTGTTTCCTTTATGACTGAAACTGTTTATATGAACCTGTACTGAAAAAGAACGGCGCATATTCTCTTCACTTATTATATCTTCGGCTGTACCAAAAATATTTGTACCATCACGATTAAGTATCAATGCTTTATCTGAAATTTTAAGTGCATGCTCAGGATAATGTGTGTTTACTATTGCGGATATTCCACGCTTTTGTGACAATTCTTTTATCGTTTCAAGAATAATAAGCTGATTTTTAAAATCAAGATTTGATTCGGGTTCATCAAGTACAAGCATCGAAGGAGAAATAGTCAGAGCACGTGCAAT
>JAZNIQ010000222.1:0-10202 GCA_045577555.1 Candidatus Fimenecus sp. | reverse complement strand
CAAGTTCTGCTTTTTTATTAAACGGTTTTGGTGTTACCGTGATTATATCACCATTTACAGAAATATCTGTACCCATTGATTTAAGGCAATCAATAGTTGCTGCGATATCTTTTGACATCACATTACATCTGATTTTTGTTGTTTTATCGGAAAGGGAAGCACAAATCAGAATTCTGTGTGCAACTGACTTTGATGAAATTGCCCTGATTTTACCATCTAAAACCGATGGTGTGCAGATAACTGACATTTAATTCATACCTTTTTCAATAAAATTCTGCAAATCCTCAACAGGAAGTTTCATAATTTTGCAGAGTCCCAATTCTTCGGGAACAATAAGTGACATTGTATCAAAGCTTCTCTTTTTATCAGAAAGTGATGCTTTGTAAATGGCTTCCGTTGAATATCCACAAGTTGTCGGAAGATTATTCTTTTTAAGGAGCGGTAAAATAACATCGGAATAATCATCTTCGCTCATACCAACTTCATAAGCACCCTTTGTTGCGATTGCCATACCTATTGCAACGGCATTGCCGTGGGAAATTGTTAATTTGCTGCATTTCTCAATAGCGTGACCGATTGTATGACCAAAGTTCAGGAGCTTTCTTTCTCCTTTTTCAAACTCGTCACGGCTGACAACATCTCTTTTAATCTCAACACAACGCTTGATTACATATTCAATATTATCTTTTATTTCATTGTCCTGCAAAAATGCAAGAAATTCCTTGTCTAAAATCATACCGTATTTGATAATCTCAGCACAACCCTCGTTAAAGGTTTCCGTTGGTAAAGTATTTAAAGTGTCACAGTCTGCAAAAACTGCGATTGGCTGATAAAATGCGCCACACAAGTTTTTCCCTGCTTTTAAATTGATTGCAGTTTTACCACCTACGGACGAATCCACCATGGAGAGTACAGTTGTGGGAATCTGAACAAAATCCACACCGCGAAGATATGTACTTGCAACGAATCCGGTTAAATCACCAACTACTCCACCGCCAAGAGCTATAAAAAGGTCTGTTCTTGTTATACTGTTTTCCGCACAGAATTCAAGAATTTTTTCGTAATTTTCAAAAGACTTTGATTCCTCACCGTGGGGTACAATAAACTCATAAACAGAATATCCGCTGTCGGCAAGGCTGTTTTTCACTGTTTCACCGTAAAGTGAAAAAACTGTATCATCAGAAATCAACAAAACTCTGCAAAGTCGTTTGATTGCATTGATTTTTTCACCAATTCTGTCAAGAAAACCTGAACCGATATTCACATTGTATTCTTTTGATGTTGAAACTTTTACTATTTCCATTTAAGTCACCCGTCAATCTGTTCTTTGAGAATTCTGCCGTCACGCAAAAGTGCAGTCAATTCTTCACGGTCGTTATTCTCTAACGCTTGTTTATATTGTACCAAATTATTAACTATTGAGTCAATTTCATTTATAAGATTATCACGATTTTCAAGAAATAATTCTGACCACATTGTTTCATTAAGATATGCAACACGGGTTAAGTCCTTATAGCTTCCTGCTGAAAAGCCCTTATGAATTACAGCATTAGGACTTTTAACGTAGGCATTGGATACCACATGGGCAAGTTGTGAAGTGAATGCGATAATTTTATCATGCTCTTCAGGAGTTGATATCTGCATATTTGTAAAACCGATTTTAAAGAAAAGTTCTTTGATTATATTTATACATTCTTTTGGCGTGTCTTTATAAGGAGTAAGAATCATAGAAGAATTATTAAAGATTTTTGCTGTTGAATGTTCAAAACCTGAAAGATGCAAACCCGCCATCGGATGAGCACCCACAAACACAAACCCGTTTTCTTTTGCGGTATTATAAAGTTCATCACAGACAAAGCGTTTGACACCGCTGATATCCATAACAATTGCACCTTTTTTGAAAAGATGAGCATTTTCTTTTATGTAATCAACCGATGCCTGCGGATAAAGAGAAACAATTACCATATCACAAAGAGCTAATTCATCTTTATTGAGTTCCTTTTGAATTGCACCTACAAAAAGTGCTTTTTTGACCGCTTCTTCGCTTCTGTTTGTACCCCACACGGTATGCTCTGTACCAAAATTAATAGCTTTGGCAAGCGAGCCACCCATAAGACCCAAACCTATAATACCGATTACCATTTTATCGCCTACTCAATTATTTTACTGCTTCTAAAACTTTATTTACAGCACTTACAACATCTGTGAATTGTGGAGGAGTAAGTGCTTGAGGTCCGTCGCAAAGTGCTTTTGACGGTTCATTGTGCACTTCAATCATAAGTCCGTCTGCACCGCAAGCCGCCGCTGCCAATGACATTGGCTTAACAAAACGTGCAATACCCGATGCGTGTGATGGGTCAATCACAACAGGAAGATGTGATTTTTCTTTAAGCATAGGAACTGCGGATAAATCAAGGGTGTTGCGTGTTGCGGTTTCAAATGTTCTGATACCACGTTCACAAAGGATAACGTTTTCATTGCCACCTGCCATAATATATTCAGCACTCATTAAAAGCTCCTGGAATGTGCTTGAAAGTCCACGTTTTAAGAAGATCGGAGTTTTAAGGTGTCCCAATTCCTTTAAAAGTTCAAAATTCTGCATATTGCGAGCACCAACCTGAATTATATCCACATTCTCAAAAAGCGGAATATGTGATGCATCCATAATTTCAGTTACAATGGGCATTCCTGTTTCTTTTTTTGCCTCGAGCATAAGTTCAAGGCCTTCGCTACGCATACCCTGAAATGCATAAGGTGATGTTCTTGGCTTGAAAGCACCGCCACGAAGGAAATTAGCTCCTGCTTTTTTAACATCTTTCGCTATACTTAAAATTTGTTCTCTTGATTCAATTGAACAAGGTCCTGCAAAAAACTGGAAATTACCCCCACCAATTTTATATCCCTCAACGTCGATTACTGTATCGTCAGGATGGAACTTTCTGTTTGCACATTTATAAGGTTCAGAAATTCGTCTTACATCATCAACAATATCAAGACTCTTAATCAGGTCGATATCCACACGACTTGTATCACCGATAAGTCCTAAAATAGTCTGATAATGTCCAACAACCTCATTGATTACAAGATTTTGCTCATGCAACCATTTTGTCAGGTTTTCTACTTTTGCAGGGTCAACCTCATTTTTAAGAATTACTACCATTATTCTCGCTCCTTTTGTTTCAATAAAAAATCCCACAGCCTTTCACTGTGGGATAAAAAATGCAATAAAATCAGCAATCTTTATTTTTCCGCAGTGAAACATAACCTTTTCTTATTAAAGAAAAAGCTAAAGTAAAAGTATTCAACTGTGAAATTAAGAGTTTTCATTTTAAATACCTCTTTGTTACTGATTGTAAAATATTTTAGCACTGTTAAATATAGTTGTCAATGGTTTTGAATAAAAAAATTTAACAATTTAACGTGATAAAGAGTTTCCTTTTATAAATTTAAAAGTTCTTTTATTCTGCTGTCAAATGCTTGTTTTTCGTATTCAAGAGCAACACTTTCATATTCTTCGTCAACAAGTTTTATGAGATAATCTGTAAATTGTGGGTTAAGCGGTAAAATCGGCCCCGTATGATAAGTTGCAAACAAATTATTATCGTGAACACCCTCTACTGCACTATCCTTATTCATTCCGCATCCTTTTTTCATATTCAGAAATGGTTTTGGATTTTCACCATAGGAATGACTTAACAGATTTTTAAAGCCTGTTATCTGCATCCCATCAAATTCACCCACACTGCAATCATTATATCTCAATTTTGAAAACTGTGTTACATAATAGGGGTAAAAGCCAAGGCACTCTGTCTTTTCACCCTTTGGATTTTCAATATACTGACCGAAAAGTTCAAAGGCATTACCTGTTGCAAGGGTAACTCCACCATTTTCAATGCGATTTTTTATTGCTTCTTCGTAAATTTTCAACTGTTTAATCTCAATAATCTGATGTTTTTCCTGACAAGGTCCTATTAATAGAAAATCAACCTGATTATTTATAAAGGCAGGTTCATCATAAAGAGTGGTTTCAATTATTTCAACCTCATAACCGGCTTTGATGAGTTTTTTCTGCAAATATTCGCAGTTTCCCCTGTCACCGTAGAGATTATTGTATTCGGGATAAAGAACTTCAATTACCATTTTTGCCATAATTATTTATCCCCTTTCTGTATAAGTGCATTTTTGATTTTTTCAACAACACCTGTTGCGTAAAGTTCAAAATACACAATAATATTTCTGCCGATTATACTCTTTTTGCTTATTTGTTGTGCCAATTGGTCGTAATCTTCAAAAAGTACAAGTTTAGCAATATCAACACCTTTGATTTCAAGACAGTTGGCCACATCATAGCAACGGCTTCCACCAATATAAACTGTCTTAACATTTTCGTTATTAAGTGGTGCAAAATCAGTATCATAAATCCAGGAAATATCCTCGTGACCGTGAACTTTGTCGTTTGAATCAGTAATAAGAAGAACAACATCTTTTTCTGTATCCGTACTGTCAAGGAATTTTAGACTCTGTGAACAGGAAATCGGATTCTGATTTTTTGAAAGCATTGAGATTACCTCAACACCATTGTACTGTTTATTCTCAAAACGACCTGTTTTTGCTGATAAATCTTCAATGCTGTTTTCGATTATATCGATATTTATGCCCATAAGGCGACAGACAGCACACGCACCTGTTATGTTAAAGACATTGAAAAAATTACCTTTTTGGAATGGTAAAACAAGACTTTCACCCTTGTCACCATTAAAGACAAATGTGCCTTTGTCAAAATCAACATCACTTGCAAAAAATCTGCTTTCAGGCATCTGAAAACCGCAATGTGAACATTTTGGTACACCGATATGATTATAATGGAAAAATTCATAATCCAACTTGTGATTACATTTCGGACAGGCAATCAGGTCACAGACTGTATCAATACAAGTTTCCGTGCTTCTTTCAGTTTTATTTACGGAGTAGAAAACTCTGTTACATACACCCTCACCCAGAAGTCCTGAAATACCATCGTTACCATTAAGAATAAGAGTAGTTTTTTTATCAAGATAGTCATTGATTTTGTCAAAGATAAATCCGCTGTGGCCGTTTCTCATAATCGAGTCACGGAAAAGATTTGTGCAAAGAATGTAATCGGGAGTAAACTCCGTATAAATATATTGTGATGAACGCTCGTCCACCTCTAAAACCGCAACATCTGCCGTAACTTTACCCGAAAGTGTGCATTGAGTTACCAAAGCAGATGCAAGTCCGGGTGCCATATTTGAGCCTTTTGAATTATTTACAACGGTTTTTCCACTATTGCGTATAATGTGTGTCAAAAGATTTGATGTACCTGTTTTTCCGTTTGTTCCTGTTACACAGATTGTAGTTTTAGGCATAACAAAACGAGAAAGTGCATCGGGACAGATTTTAAGCATAATAATGCCCGGTGTGTTAGTGCCTCTTTTGAAAATTCTATCGAGTAAAAATGCTGAAATCTTACCTACAATCACAGCAATTAAAAATCTTAATTTTCCCATTATTAATCCCTGTCCTTTTTATCTTTTTCAACCAACTTTGAAAGGTAATATGCACTTTTTTGCGTGTTGTTGATAAGCTCTGCAAAACCATTGGCAAGAACCGACATAACCCAACCTGTTGCGCAACAAACGCCACCAGCTGCAACACCAATTATACCGCCAAAGATATTTTGAGTTGAAAATATCATGTATGCCGCAAAAATAACACCTGCAACCACACCTATGATAAGCAGAATTTTTGAAACAAGCATTATAGTATTTGCTATTGGTGAATGATTAAATTCTTTGCCCGGAGACTCAAATAAAGTTTCGCTTAATTCTTCTTGCTCAGTTTCTTCAGCCACTTCGTCATATTGCATTTCTTTTTGTTCTTCCAGAGATTCTTTTTCAGCCTGAATTCTTGCAAAGTCAAGATTAAACTTTTTACAGCTTAAACAGAATTTAGTTTCTTCCCAACATTCCTTATGATACATTTCCCAACAATGGGGACATTCAATAAGGTTGCTTTCTTCAATTGGTTTATTACATTTTGCACATATAAGGTTTGCCATCTCACATCTCACCTTTCTGTAAATATTATAGAATTTACAAAAAACAAAGTCAATAAGAAAGACATAAAAATACCGCGAGCCGAGTGACACGCGGTACTACAGAAAAAGAAACCTATTCAAATAATTTGTTTTATTTTTTCGCAAGACAATGTGTCCGAGGTGACGCTGTATAAAAATACCGCGAGCCGAGTGACACGCGGTATTGCGGAAAAAGAAACAAATTAAAACTGGTAAAGTCCTGATTTTTTCATTGCCTTAGTGAGTGTACGCTGTGCGAAACGACTTGCCTTTTCTGCACCACTTTTCGCACATTCATTAAGATAAGCTTTGTCGTTAATAAGACGATTGAACTCGGTTTTAAATGGACGGAGTTCCTCAACAACTGCTTCAGCAACTGCTGATTTAAAATCGCCATAACCTTTTCCGTCAAAATCTTTTTCAATTTGTTCATATGTAAGACCTGTACAACAAGAGTAAATACCCATAAGGTTATTAATGCCCTCTTTACCCTCGGCATATCTGACTTTTGCTTCACTGTCAGTTACGGCACTCTTGATTTTCTTAACAATAACATTATCATCATCAAGCATTGAGATATAACTCTTTGGATTTGGGTCAGATTTACTCATTTTTGCGGTTGGGTCCTGAAGTGACATAACGCGAGCACCCACCTTGCCGATAAACGGTTCCGGCATTGTGAATGTTTTACCGTAAACAGTATTAAAACGGTCAGCAATATCGCGTGCGATTTCAAGATGCTGTTTCTGGTCGGCACCAATGGGAACATAATCTGCCTGATAGAGGAGAATGTCAGCCGCCATAAGAATAGGATATGTGAAAAGACCAACATTGACATTTTCCGGATGCTTTTCACTCTTATCTTTAAACTGTGTCATTCTTGCAGCCTCACCAAACTGTGTGCAACAGTTAAGCAACCACGCTAACTGTGCATGCTGTGGCACATGACTCTGAATGAACACTACGCTCTCCTCCGGGTCAAGTCCCAAGGCAAGAAGAATTGCATAAAGTTCCATTGTATTTTTGCGCAGAGTTGCAGGTTCAGGACGAACTGTAAGAGAATGTAAGTCAGCAACTGCATAAAGACAGTTGTAATCATCCTTCATATTTTTCCAGTTTTTAAGTGCACCAAGGTAGTTGCCAAGAGTTGGTGTGCCCGTTGGTTGAATGGCACTTAATACTATCTTTTTCTTTTCTACGGTGTTTTCCATTTGTATCACCTTTACTTTAAATTTATATCTTATATATTAAACTATTTTTTACTTGGTTTGTCAATGAGAAAATTAATGGCGGGGTCAATGCCCCGCCTTGTAATTATCGTTTAATAATACCTGTAAAGCGCAACTACTTTACCGAGAATGATTACCTCATTTGTTATAATTGGTTCATAAGCATCATTTTCAGGTTGAAGTCTGAAATGTCCGTTTTCCTTATAAAAACGTTTAACAGTTGCTTCGTCTTCAATCATCGCAACAACAATTTCACCGTTTGATGCATATGGTGTTTTTTCACAAATTACAATATCTCCGTCAAGAATACCTGCCCAAAGCATACTCTCACCACGGACTTTAAGTGCGAAAAGTGATTTATCACGTGAAACCCTGCCATTATAAGCAATGTATCCCTCAATTTGCTCAACTGCAAGAATAGGCATACCTGCAGTAACTGTACCCAAAAGCGGAACACTTGTTACATTTTCCGCCTGACCAAGCACACGGATTGAACGCTTGAGCATAGGGTCACGCTCAATATATCCCGCCTCCTCCAAGGCATCAAGATTTGCCTGAACAGAAGATGTTGAGCGAAGTCCCACCGCTGAACCTATTTCACGGACTGATGGCGGAACACCACACTGTGAACGTTCACAGAGAAACTCATAGATTTTTTGTTGTGTATCATTAATTGGACGCATAAAAACTACTCCTCAATTAAATTTTGATATAAAACCTCATACTTTTTTCTATATTCTAACACATATTTTTCAAAAAGTAAACATTTGTTCGTTAATTTCTTAAAAAATTTTTATTAACAGTTATTTTTCTGTTTTTTAAAAGATTATTCACTGTTTTTTAATATTTATGGGGTATTATTTAACTGTACTCGGAGGTAAATCCTTCAGTACGCATACCCCATCCTCAAACAACCCCTCAGGGCAGTAATGCCCGGAAATCGGACGGCTCCGCAACCGTCCGTTTTTTCTTGTATAAATTTTACACTTTTGTCAAAAATACTGACAGAGGTGTTAAAATTGAAAAAAACAGTTAATCAAGAGAATTTCAAAAGAATACTTTATTCTGTAACCGCACTTGTGCTTTGTTTTGTTGCTCTTTTTTCTTTCTGGATGTCAAATAAAGATAATGACGGAGTTTTACCTGATGTAACGGACTCTGTTTCCACAACAAAAAACGCACCCCGTGAAGATATTCAGGTCAACACACCCGTTACAAATGTCCCCGATGACAGATATGACAACATTACCACCACAACAGAAGCTGTTCAGGATATTTTTTACTCCTTCCCCTTGGGCAACTCAGTTTCTAAAGAATATTCCAAGGATGAGTTGGTCAAAAATGCCACCACGGGTGATTGGCGTACTCACAACGGTGTTGATATAAAAGGAAAAAAAGGTGAAAGTGTAAAAGCTATCAGCGACGGCACAGTAACACATTTATCCCACAATGCATTATGGGGTACAACCATCACCATTGACCACGGTAACGGAATTGTTGCAAAATATTGCGGATTTGAGAAAGACAGTACGGTAAAACCCGGTGATGATGTCAAAGCAAATCAACAAATCGGCACTCTGGGTGAAATCCCTTTGGAAAATGCTGACGGTATTCACTTACACCTTGAAATAACTAAAGACGGAGTTAGTGTTTCCCCCTCGGATTACCTTGGAAAACATGTTGATATAAAAAGATAAATATGATAAAATCTTATCGGTGATAAGATGAACGTTTACTTTTTCAAGATATCGGAAGACACAAAAGTCAATAAGGATACTTTACCGCAAAATGTGCTTGACCATTGCAAAAAGACAGAAAGTTTCGCAGCGGCACAGGCACTTATCCAAATGGGGGCAAAAAATCTTCACTACGGAGATAAAAACAAACCTTTTGCAGACAACTGTTATGTAAGTATTTCCCATAGTAATGATATGGTTGCCGTTTGCACAAGTGAAAAACCCATTGGAATTGATATTGAAAAAATTGATGGCACGCGGGATATGAAAAAAATCTCAAAGCGCTTTTATCACGGCAAGGAATTGGAATATTTCAACAACAACCCCACCGCTGAATGTTTTTTTGAAATCTGGACAAAAAAAGAAGCCTACAGCAAAATCGGTGGCGAAGGCGTTGGTGAGGTATTCAACGGATTTGACCTGTTTAATTTAGAAGAATATGAATTTCACTCAGAAGAAGTAAACGGATATATGATTTCGGTTTGTGAAAAGACAGAATAAAAGGGATGCTGATGCATCCCTTTTTCTATTAATAATCAAAATTGGTATATGTAAGAGTATTTCTTGCCTTACCTGAACCCTTGATTTGCATAGATACTACATTAAGATTGAGTTCTGCTTCGAAAACATAAGAAATCTCAAGACTTACAGGATTTCCGTTTTCAAGTTTAGCAACAACAAGGATATCATCATACTCCACATCAACACTTGATACAGTAATACTGCTTGTTAGTGCGTTGATTGCATCTTTTACTTCCTTTTCTGTAAAGAAATCATCAGTTACATGATTAAGGGCATTGTTTCCGTCTTTTTCAGGATTTTTACAATCGACAAGGCAGAGTGTATATTGATTTTCTTCAACTTTATAGGACTTAACATCTGCTTCAGTCAGTGTCATAGCCTTAAGCTGATAATTTTTATTCATATTGTCAGGAAGTTCACCATTTGTAACCTTGCCGGTTGCATTTCCTATACCGATAAACGCACCTACAACTGAGTCAAGACTTGCATTAGCATCTACTGCCTGAATAATTTTATTAAGAGTTTCTGTTGCACCACCTGCATTAACAGCACCGTCTTCTGTAAATTCACAAACTCTTGACCAATCATAACTTCCCTTTGCAGCCTTAGCTGTTTCTG
>JAZNIQ010000221.1:0-2163 GCA_045577555.1 Candidatus Fimenecus sp. | reverse complement strand
ATTATCAGGAGAGTTAAAAATTATTTTATACTCTGCCCAACGGATGTCATTGGGTGATTTTTGGGGAACATAAATTTCTTTAACAGTTATATCAACAGGTAAAGAGTTGTTTATTCTTTCTGCCAAGTAATCGAGGTCTGTTTCTTCCATAAGTCTGAAATCAACAGTTTCGCATAAACTTTCAAATCCAAGAGAAAGCGGCATTGCAAAAGTTAAAAAAGCATGGGGATTAAACCCCTCTGTAAACCAAATCGGCACATTTGCTCTTTTCATGGCTCTTGTTATGCATCGGACAGTATCAAGATGGGAAATAAATTTTGCCATACCTGTTTTTTCAAAGGACATCCGCACATCAATAGCCCATTTTTTAACTTCTGGCATCACATTTACCCCCATTCAGCTTGTTTGCACCACAGGCAGAACATTTAATTCTGCAATGAGGTGTTGTTATGCTTTCGTATGCTTTTTTGTTTTCTTCAATAAGGAAATCCTTACGAATACCATAGTCAATAATATCCCAAGGAAGAATTTCGTCATAATCTCTGCGACGGTTTGCGTAAAACTCTGTTGTAAGTTCACATTCATTGAATGCTTCGCGCCACTTTGTAAAATCAAAGAATTCATCCCAGCTGTCAAATTTACAGCCTTTTTGCCATGCTTTATAGATTACTTCACCCAATCTTCTGTCACCACGGGCTAAAACACCTTCGAGAACTGAAGTGTCAGATTGATGATAACTAATTGAAATTTTACGGCTTGTTGTACTGCTTAAAAGATGTTTCTGCTTTTCAATCAACATTTCGGCGGTGTCCTGTGGTTCCCACTGAAAAGGGGTAAATGGCTTTGGCACAAATGATGCACAACTAACACTCACTTGCACACCTTTTCCTTTTTGTCTGTTAGGATTGTGATAAAATGCATCAACAACTTTTTGTGCAAGGTCGGCTATACCCTTTATATCGTCAAGAGTTTCGGTTGGAAGTCCCATCATAAAATAAAGTTTAACACTTGTCCAACCGCCGTCAAAGGCTTTAAGTGCCGTTCTTAAAACCTCTTCTTCTGTAACATTTTTATTGATTGCATCACGAAGTCTTTGTGTGCCTGCTTCTGGTGCAAAAGTAAGACCGCTTCGACGAACTTTCTTTAATTCTTCCATAAGTTCGTCAGAAAAATTATCAACACGAAGCGACGGCAGAGAAACATTAATGTTTTCTTTTAATGCCCAATCGAACAGCATCGGGATAAGTTTTTCAATATTAGTGTAATCACTTGTAGATAATGAACAAAGTGAAATCTCATCATAACCTGTTGCATCGCTTATACTTCTGCACTGTTCATTAATAATTTCAGGTGATTTCTCACGGATTGGTCTATAAATAAATCCTGCCTGACAGAAACGACAACCACGGATACAGCCACGGAAGACTTCGCCAACCGTTCTGTCCTGAACAACATCGATAAATGGCACTACAAAATTTTGGGGATAATGCACAGTATTAAGGTCAGAAATAATTCTTTTTTTAACCTTTACAGGTGCTGTTTCAACATTATCAACTGACTTAATTGTACCATCTTCATTATAATCAATATTATAAAATTCCGGAACATATACTCCCTCAATTTTTGCAGCTTCACGCAAAAATTCAAGTCTTGTTGAGCCTTTTTCCTTATGTTCAATAAGTAAATCTATGAGTTCATTTGTAACTTCTTCTCCTTCTCCTGGCAAGAAAATATCAATAAAATCCACCATTGGCTCAGAATTACACACACAAGGGCCACCCGCAATAACAATTGGTGTTAAGCTTGTTCTGTCCTTTTTAAGCACAGGAATTCCGCTTAAATCAAGCATATTGAGTACATTTGTATAACTTAACTCATACTGCAATGTGAAACCTACCAAATCGAACTGGTCTAGGCTGTCACCACTTTCAAGAGCATAAAGCTTTAAATTATTCTCACGCATAAGTGCTTCCATATCTTCCCAAGGTGCAAAAACACGCTCACACCATGCATCTTGTCTTTCATTTACAAGGCTGTAAAGAATTTTCATTCCCAGATGCGACATACCTATTTCGTAATTGTCAGGAAAACAAAAAGCGTATCTTAATTTTACATTATCTTTATCTTTAACCACGCTATTGAGTTCTCCACCTGTATATCGTG
>JAZNIQ010000220.1:0-10109 GCA_045577555.1 Candidatus Fimenecus sp. | reverse complement strand
GGGTGACATATATGTAAATCTAACATAAGATTTTTCATGATCAATATTAAGAATATTAATATTTGCTTTTGGGTCAAGAATAGCCCCTTCTTTTGCAGAAACAAACTCTATATAATCATTATCATAATTAATATCAATAACTGCACCACTCATTTTTGAGTTATCACTTATAAATAAATTCAGAGTAAACTCATCACCTGCATAAACTGTTTCATTTTTTAATGAAAGATTAACTGAATCCTCTGCAAATGAATTAAAAGTAAATATTGATAACAAAACTATAACTATCAAAATATTTGAAATTATTTTTTTCATTTTAATCACCAAATTTATATTAACATAAATATTAACATAATACAAGAAAAAAGTCCTCCAATAATGGAGGACATAAGTTAATCTTTTAAAGATGAACTTAGAAATTCTATAAGACGAGAACTCTGTGGATTTTCAAAAATTTGTTCAGGACTGCCAACTTCCTCTATTATACCGTCAGCCATAAAAATAACTTTGTCTGAAACATTTTTTGCAAAATTCATTTCATGAGTAACAATAACCATTGTAGTGTTTCCGTCACGAAGTTCACGAATAACACGAAGAACCTCACCGGTAAGTTCAGGGTCAAGGGCACTTGTAGGTTCATCAAAACATAATATTTTAGGTGAAAGCATTAAAGCACGTGCAATCGCAACACGCTGTTGCTGACCACCGGAAAGTTGACAAGGATAAAAATCAATCTTATCTTCTAACCCAACTTTTTTAATAATTTCAATTGCTTGACTCTTTATACTTGTGCTATCTCCCTTTTTTAAAAGTGTTGGTGCAAGTGTAAGGTTATCAAGAACTGTATATTGCGGAAAAAGATTAAAATTTTGAAAAACAAGACCGAAGTTAAGGCGATTTTCTCTTATTTTATCATCGCTCATCTTGTTATTACCATCAAAAAGCACATTACCATCAACAACTATACTTCCAGAATCAGAAGATTCAAGGAAATTAAGGCAACGCAAAAGTGTTGTTTTACCGCTTCCAGATGAACCAATAATTGAAAGAACCTCACCTTTTTGGAGTGAAAAGCTGATGTCTTTTAATACTTCTGTTTTATCAAAACTTTTTCGGATATTTTTAACTTCTAAAATTGACATAACTTAGCTCCTGAAATAACTGAGTTTCTTTTCAGCTTTGCCTAAAAGTATTGTAAGCAAACCAACAAAAATCAAATAGAAAACACCTGTAAAGAACAATGGCCAAATCATAGCTTTTGTTGCAGCAAGTTCCTTTGCGTTTTTTATAATTTCGCAAACCATAATACAATTAGCAAGTGCCGTATCTTTAATCAAAGTGATTATTTCGTTTGACATAGGTGGAACAATTCGCTGTATAACCTGTTTTAAAATGATTTTTCTAAAAATCTGTGATTTGGTAAGTCCAAGAACATAACCAGCCTCGTACTGTCCTTTTGAGATACTTTCTATACCGCCACGATAAATTTCTGAAAAATAACAAGCATAATTAATTGTAAATGCAATTAAAACAGCAACAATTCTTCCCATATCCATTATGCCGTATTCAATATACATATATCTGTCAATCTGTCCGAATAACTGATAGTTAAACAATAATCCCGGAACATAATAGATAATAAAAATTTGGAGCATCAAAGGAATTCCCCTGACAATCCATACAATTACTTTTGATATTGTTTTTATTGGTTTGAATCGGCTCATAGAACAAAAGGCTATAGGCAAACCAAGCGGTGCACCGCAAAGCAGTGTCACCGCAAAGATAAGCAGAGATATTTTAAAGCCGTCAAACAAAAATGCTGTGACTTCTAAAAAAGACATAAAATAAACTCCAAGAGATTAGATTTGATTTGATTATTTCTGGTCAGAAAAATCTGTAATAGCTGTGTTTGAAACACCATATTTCTCGGCAAGTTTTGCAATTGTGCCGTTTGCAGCCAATGCAACAAGCTGATCGTTAACTTTTGCTGTAAGTTCACTACCCTTTTCAAAGCCGATTGCATAGAATTCAACATCACTTGAAAGTGCATCAACAATTACAAGGTTAGCATAATCACCCTTACCACAATAGCTCTTTGCAAGTTGAGCATCAACAACTGCAAAATCAGCTGTACCCATTTTTACTTCATATAAACATTCAGTCTGTTTTCCAAATCCTTTATATGTAGTACCTTCAAAGTCATTAGCATAAGTTTCACCTGCTGAACCGTTTTCAGCAACACCTAATTTACCTTTAAGGTCTTCTGCAGTAGCAACTTTTGCATCATTTTTAACAACGATTACTTGACGGTTTTCCATATAATTATATGAGAAATCAACCTTGTCTGCACGAGCAACACCATCATCATCTTTAGTATTACAAGTAAAACCATTCCAAATGCAATCTATAGTGCCAGATGCTAAATCAGTATATTTGCTTTCCCAGTCAATTTCTTTGAAAATAACTTCATAACCAAGGTTTTCAAAAACTGCTTTTGCAAGTTCTGTGTCGAAACCAACAAGAGTACCATTTTCATCAAGATAGTTCATTGGTGCATAAATTGTGTAACCAACAACAAGTGTAGGTTTCTTTTGCTCTTCTTTATTCTCATCGTTTCCACCACAAGCTGAGAAGCAAAGAACAACCATAAGTACTGCCATAAGGACAGCAAGAATTTTTTTCATTTTCATAACAATAGCTCCTTTTAGTATATTAAAGTGTTAATACGTTAGTATAATACAATATTAAAAACAATTTGTCAACAACTATTCCATTTCAGAAACAATCTTTTTGAACAACTCCTCGGCTTTTTTACACTCTTCGGGAGTTTCTTTCGCTTTCTTAAACACTAATGCTACAGAAATAATTATTAAAACACTTAAAACTGCTGCTGAAATCAATTCAAGTGCACCATTTTTAAATAAATAGTACAAATATCCTAAAACAGCACATACAGCAAATATGTAAACAAGTCTGATTAAGGGGTCGTATAGCTTATCATAAACCATAGCATACTCAATATATGAACCATTTTCATCCTCACTAACGTCAACAAGATAATGATACCTATCAAAAGTCTGTGGTTGAAGTTGCTTATTACGAGTATATATGTATTTAACCTTATACATCTTATCAATTTTATAATACTTACCGAATATACCGGTTAAATCATCTTCTGCAGTTGGAGTCTTAAATGATGAATTGAGTTTTTCGCGAATTTCAAGAGTCGACATATCGAGATAAATCTTTTCAGGCTCACTTAATATCTTATAGTGTGTTTTATTTATATTCATATTAATCACCTTTTTTTATTCTATAATAAAATCTAATAAGTTTCAAGTTGAAAAGCAATTTAACTTGTGGTATATTTAATTGAAATTATTTTGAGGTGTAATAATGAAGAGTTTTACAATTAACAAAAATGATGCTAATCAACGTCTTGATAAATTCATTACAAAAAGTGTGCCATCACTTCCAAAAACACTTTTATATAAATATATTCGTATCAAGCGAATTAAAGTTAATGGAAAACGAGCTGAAATATCAACACGACTTAATGTTGGTGATATTGTTGATATGTATATAAATGATGAATTCTTTGAGAAAGCACCTGAAAAATATGATTTTTTAAAGGCTTCAAAAAATCTCAATATTATTTATGAGGATGAAAATATAATTCTATGTGATAAAAAGGTCGGTTTACTCTCCCACCCTGACGACAATGAATATATTGACACATTAATTGGCAGAATAAAGCGCTATCTTTATGAAAAAGGAGAATACAAGCCAGACGATGAAAATACTTTTGTACCGTCACTTGTAAACAGAATTGACCGCAACACAGGTGGAATTGTTATTGCTGCTAAAAATGCTGAAACACTTCGAATTCTTAACCAAAAAATGAAAGACCGTGAACTACACAAATTCTATCTTTGTATTGTTCATGGTGAAATCAAGAAAAAAAACGGTCTTTTAGAAGGTTATCTTGTGAAGGATGAAAGCAAGAACAAAGTTACTGTTTCTAAAAAGAGAACAGAGGATTCAAAAGAAATTCGTACAAAATACTCTGTGATTGATACAGACGGTACATTAAGTCTTGTTGAAGTTGAACTTTTAACCGGTCGCACACATCAAATCAGAGCACATTTTGCTTCAATAGGTCATCCTTTACTTGGTGACGGGAAATATGGCACTAATGCACAGAACAAGAAATACGGCTACAAAAAACAATTCTTATATTCATATAAACTTGTATTTGACTTTACAACAGATGCGGGAATACTTTACTACTTAAATCACAAGAAATTCGAAGTTAATGATGTATGGTTTAAGGATGAGTTTTATAATAAAGGATTATAATTATGGATAACATCAAAGCAATAGTTGAACAACAATTAAATACCGTTGTTACCAATGTTTCCCCTATTGGAAACGGTGCTACTGCAACATGCTATTACGTCGAAACTGTTAATCCACCTTTTAAACTTGTTGTTAAAAACAGCAAATATTTTGAACTGATGTACGAAGAAAAAAA
This sequence comes from Candidatus Fimenecus sp., assembly GCA_045577555.1. GTDB lineage: Bacteria > Bacillota > Clostridia > Oscillospirales > Acutalibacteraceae > Fimenecus. The sequence continues at coordinate 5,575 of JAZNIQ010000220.1, read as the reverse complement.
TATGAATGATTTTTTACGCAAAAATGTCAGTTTTAAAATACCTGAAACATATTTTATAACAGAAAAAGACAGTGTTTCTTATTTAGGCATGGAATTTATTGAAGGTACAAGTGGGAGAATATTAAAATTAAGAAATATTAAAGATAAAAAACACCTTGCAGATAATATTATCAATTGCTTTATTGATATGCAAAATATACATAATGATAAATTTGGTGCTTTTGATAATGCAAGTTACGACACTTGGAAGAAGTGCTACTGGGATTTATTTTGTAGAATTTATGACTTTGCAAATGAAAAGTATAATTATGGTGAACTCGATAGAAGAACATTAAAAGCATTAAAACTTATCAAAATAAACTTTGATGAGATTTTTGAAAATGTAGATAATACACCTTGTCTTTCACACGGTGATTTTTGGACACCAAATATGATTATTGATACAGATAAATCTGAAATAGCAGGTGTAATTGACCCTTTTAATACAAGATTTGTTGAGCCTGAATATGAGCTTTTCTGCTTAACATTAGGCATTGGCAAAAGATTAAAGTTATATAAGATATATAAAGACAGAGTAAAAGTCACTAAATATTGTGATTTAAAAGTTGAACTTTATGCTTTATGTAACGAAATTGATTGGTGGATGAGATTAGGAACAATAGATATTAATTATATTAAAATGCGTTCAAAGAAACTAATTAAACAAGTGAAAAAAAATAAACTAAAAAGGACGGTTTAAACCGTCCTTTTGTTATTTTATCATTTCAGCGAATTGTGCTTCATTGATTATTGTAACACCTAAGTCAGTTGCTTTTTGAAGTTTTGAGCCTGCTGCCTCACCTGCTAAAACATAAGTTGTTTTCTTTGAAACAGATGATGAAACTTTGCCACCGTAAGACTCGATAATTGCCTGTGCTTCTTTTCTTCCATAATCTGAAAGTGTACCTGTAAGCACAAAGGTCATGCCTTCAAAACGGTTATCCTTGATTTCTCGCTGACTTTCCATATTAAGTCCAAATGATTTTAATTCATCAATCATTTGTCTTGTCTGTTCAAGCGAGAAAAAGTCTACAACAGAATCAGCCATAACATTGCCAAATCCCTCGATTTTAAGAATTTCTTCTTTCGATGCTGAAATAATATTATCAAGGGTTAAAAAACTGTCAGAAAGCAATTTTGACGCCTTTTGCCCTATGTGACGGATACCAAATGCAAAAACAAGTTTTGACAGATCATTTGCTTTTGATTTTTCAATTGCATTTCGCATATTGTCAGCACTCTTTTTACCCATTCCGTCAAGTTCAGCAATTTTATCATAATCAATGCGATATATGTCTGAAATTTTGCTGATTAAACCTTTGTTTAAAAGAGTTTCAAGGACAGCATCACCGAGTCCTTCAATATCCATAGCATCACGTGAACAGAAATGAATTAAAACGCGTAATAGTTGTGCAGGACAATCCGGATTATCACAACGTATTGCAGATTCACCATCTTCACGATGAACAGGAGAATTACAGGACGGACAAAATTCAGGCATTTTATAAGGTAAAGTATTTTCCTCATGTTTTACAACAGAAAGTACTTCGGGAATAATATCCCCTGCTTTACGGATTATAACAGTGTCTCCTATTCTGATTCCCTTTTCATTAATAAAATCCTGATTATGCAATGTTGCACGACTAACAGTTGACCCTGCAACTAAAACAGACTCAAAAACTGCAGTTGGAGTCAGTACACCTGTTCTGCCAACATTAACTTCAATGTCAATAAGCTTTGTTTCTTTTTCTTCGGGTGGATATTTATATGCCAAAGCCCATTTAGGAAACTTTGCAGTACTACCAATAACTTCACGCATTGAAAAATCATCGGTTTTTATTACTGCACCATCAATATCAAACGGTAATGTGTAACGGATCTCACCAATACGTTCAATCTCATTCAATGTATCGTTAATATTATTGAATCTATTATAGAATGGAATTGTTTTAAATCCTAATTCCTTTAAAAATTCAAGTGACTCATAATGTCCATTAATTTCAACACCCTGTATCTGTTGAATATTGAAGACATAAATATCAAGATTTCGTTCTGCTGTAATTTTTGGATTCTTTTGCCTTATACTGCCAGCCGCTGCATTTCTTGGATTCTTAAATGCTTTTTCGCCATTTAGTTCTTGTTTTTCAACAATCTTCAAGAAAACATCGCGAGGCATATAGACTTCACCACGAACCTCAATAAAAGGAATATCCTTTTTAAGTCTTAACGGAATTGATTTCACAGTACGAAGATTCGCTGTAATATCTTCGCCTTGAATACCGTCACCACGGGTTGAGCCACGAGTAAATACGCCATTTGTATATTCAAGTGAAACAGAAAGGCCATCAATTTTAGGCTCAACAACATATTCCGCATTGCTGAAAACATCCCTGACTCTTTTATCAAAATCATGAACTTCGTCGTGTGAAAAAGCATCTTGTAAGCTTTCCATTTTAACACTATGAACAACAGTTTCAAACAAACCATCAGCCTGACCACCTACTCTATGAGTTGGTGAATCTACTGTTAAAAGTTCCGGATATTCTTTTTCAATTGAGTCAAGCTCACGCATTAGCATATCATACTCATAATCCTCAATATCATTCTCATTTTCAACATAATAACGATAGATATGATGATTAAGCTCTTTGCGAAGCTGTTCAGCTCTTAATTTTTTTTGTTCAAAATTACTCATTTTATTCACCTAAATAGTAATATTTTGCAAATATAAATCTTTTCAAACAGGGCATAATGTATCAAGGTGATATTTTTGAAAAGCATAGAAAAATATATAATTTTATTTATAATTGGTGGAATAGGTTATGGATTTATAGAAATCTCATTCCGTGGATTTACTCATTGGTCGATGATAATTACTGGTGGGTCTGCCTTTCTTGCTTTGTATATAATTTATGAAACTATTCACGCTCCAAAACTAATAAAAGCATTATGGGGCACAGCAATTATTACATTACTTGAATTTACAGTCGGAATTATTGTAAACAAGTATTTTAGTTTAGGTGTTTGGGATTATACAGGTATGCCTGCAAATATTATGGGACAAATTTCCCTTACATTTTCAGTTTGTTGGTATTTTCTGTCGATAGTCTCATTTATATTATTTGATACAATTAATTATTTGCAGAAATTCGGAAAATCTTTACACCATGAGAAGCTACTGAAGATGTAAGATTGTCAGAAATAACTATTTCTTTATCATCCCAAAGTTCATGACAAGTATAACTATCAGCATTTGGTAATGTTACAGAAACAACATTATGAATATCTTTTACAGAAACACTCATTTCTGCTGATGACTTGCCTTTATTGAAGAAGCAAACTGCAACTTCATTATTTTCTAATGGTTTTACAAGAACATCTTTAAATCCATTTGTCTTTATTCGCTCACATTGAATACCAAGTTTATCCTGATTAACTGCAATAACATCTTTATTAGTTAATATCTGTAATACTCTGTTATCTTTATCAACACTACCATCAGGCTTAATAAACATTCTGATATCATTACCAAGAATAAGAGGGGCAGCCATCATCGACCACAGAGTAAAGTGTGCTTTATTTTCTTCATATGTTAAATTACCATTTCCAACTTCAAGCATATCGGGGTCATTGAATGCACCCGGACAGGCATATTTTGCAAGTCTGACATTGAACTCATAAATCCCAATAATAGATGCCCAATTAGGTTGAATATCAGGAGTTGTTCTCCAGATATTTCCTGCTTTACCGCCCCATTTCCAAGGCTTATTCCATCCCCATTCACAGATTGAATAAAGAATTTTCTTTTCTTCACAATTGTTTTCTTCAGCATATTTTTTTGTTGCTTTTACAAGTTCTCTGCCCATTTTTTCATATTGCATTGCAGCACTATCCATAGGAGAAGCAACAGGATTTGTAATTGAAATAGTATTTTTTCCTGCTTTAAGATTAATCTTAATTTGTCGTCTGCCTTCTCTTGAAAACGCTTTTTGTTCTGCAATAAGAAAATCATATTTATCAGTTCCGTTTACAGTAACAACACAGAACTGACCTTTAGTTTTATTTTTACGCATAATTAATGTGAAAACATACTCACCGTCTTTAGGTACAACAATATTATCAAATTCAATAGTACCAAGACCGCTACAAAGACCTTTCACATAACTCTTGCCATTCTCTTCATAAACAACTTTTGCATCACCTTTAAGTTTTGCATCTTTAGCATTGAAAATGAGTTCATTATCCATATCCTTTCCAATAATTGAAACGCTGTCAATATATGGTGCATCAGTTGGAATAAGAACTTGATGACAATAATCATACTTAAAATACTCAATACCCCAATCAGCAAATGTTTCAGCATCAATTTTCTCATTATAAAGTGATGCAGGTAAGTCCTCGCAAGTAAGCGTACCATTTGATGAATAAATACCAGCTTTTAAACCTAATCCATTTATCTGTTCAACAAGCCATTTTATTCCATGTGGAAATGTTGAAAAATCACCCTGCATTCTGCCGTTTTCATCTCTCATAGAAGATTGCCAACAGTCATCAAGATTTACATACTGATAACCTGCGTCAGCAAGACCGGATTCTTTCATTGCTTTGGCTATTTCAAGAATAACATTTTCATTGATATTCTGACGGAAAATATTCCAGCTTGACCAACCCATTGGAGGAGTAAGCGCTGCACCGTTATTATACATTTCATCCTTGGTATAGTGAATCTGAGTTTTTGAAAGAAGCTTTTTAATCTCACACTTTGGGCAGATATCTTTCTTTTTTAAATATGCAACACCTCCGCCTAAAGCGGCAACAACACCGGTAAAAATCACTTTACCTTTCATATAATTCACCTCATAAATAACAAAAACAGGTCAGACGGTATTTTCGAATCATCTGACCTGTAATATTAAATGTTACGGCCTAAATGCCGAATATATTATTCCTCAACAGGAGCCTCAACAGCTTCTTCTGCAGCTACTTCTTCAACTGCTGTTTCTTCAGCAGGAGTTTCTTCAACTACAGGTGCTTCAATAAGTGCTTTGATTGAAAGGCTTACTCTCTTCTTATCAAAGTCAATTTCCATAATCTTTGCCTTAACAACATCGCCTACTTTAAGTACTTCAGCAGGTGTGCCTATGTGTTTATGTGCAATTTGAGAAATATGAACAAGTCCATCAACACCAGGTATAATCTGCGCAAAAGCACCGAAAGATGTAAGGCTTACAATCTTACAATCAACTTCACTGTCAACAGGATAATCACGCTTGAGAATTTCCCATGGATTGTCCTCAACCTTTTTGTAACCAAGAGAAATCTTCTTGTTTTCTTTATCAAGTTCTTTTACATATACTTCAACAGTATCGCCAACTTTAACAACATCTGATGGATGTTTAATTCTCTGCCATGAAAGTTCAGAGATATGTACCATTCCATCAACACCGCCAAGGTCAACAAATGCACCATAACTTGTAAGACTTCTTACTGTACCTGTGTAAACATTACCCTCTGCGATATTTGCCCAGAAAGCATC
>JAZNIQ010000219.1:0-1837 GCA_045577555.1 Candidatus Fimenecus sp. | reverse complement strand
TGGTTGAGTCTGCATAAGCATACCCATACCGCCACCGTATGGAGCATCATCCACACGGCGATGTTTATCGAGAGTGAAATCTCTTATATTTACACAATTTATTTCCACATATTCGTTTTCCCTTGCTCTGCCGATAATACTTTCGGACAGCACTGTTTCGCACATTTCAGGGAAAAGTGTCATAATGTTAATCTTCATCTTCAAAAAGTCCTTTGATAGGATTGATTTTAACGATGCCGTTTTCCACATCAACAGAAACCACTACCTGTTTGATTGCGGGAATAAGCACCTCACCTTTTGGGGTTTTAATATGCCACACATCATTAGCACCGGTTTCACTTACATCAGTAATTGTTCCGAGAACTTTACCGTTATTATCATCAATTACGGTGCAATCAAAAAGTTCCTGTAAAAACCAAGTGCCTTTGGGAAGTTTCGCATCGCTGCGTTTCATATACAGAACAGTATTTTTTAAATTTTTAGCCTTATCAACATCGTCAATTCCGTCAAGCATTAAAATAACAACATTTCCGTGGGGACGTGCTGAAATAACCTTTATACTTTTTTCACCCTGATTATCAAAATACAGGGTTTTAAATTTTTTTACAAATTCGGGCGTATCGCACCACGGATTAAAACGCAATTCACCTTTTATCCCATGAGTTGATACTATTTGTCCTAATTCAAGATAGTTCTTTATCATAAATTTACACCTTTCGGGTCGTCAAGATAAACTCCTCTGTCTCTTCATAACAGTTTCCCTTTCAGGGATACCAAGTACCGACCCCTACAAGTTACAAAAGGGCAGACCAAGTCTGCCCATTGTAATCTTAATCGATATCGACCTGAACTTTTTCACCTGTGCGAGTTGCTCCGGCTTTAACAACTGTTCTGATAGCCTTTGCAATTCTGCCCTGTTTACCGATAACTCTGCCCATATCCTCCTCAGCAACGTGAAGGTGATACACAACAACACCGCGGTCATCTGCTTCGTCAACAGTTACGGTAACAGCATCAGGATTTTCAACAAGTCCTTTTACTATTGTAATAAGAAGTTCCTGCATTTTTTCAAAAACCTTTCTTATTTAATAGCGCCGCTCTTTTTAAGAATAACCTTAACTGTGTCAGTTGGCTGTGCGCCGTTTTTAATCCACTGAGCTGCCTTTTCATTGTCAATCTTGATTTCAGCAGGGTCTGTCATTGGGTTGTAAGTACCAATTTCCTCGATAAATCTGCCGTCTCTTGGGTAACGAGAATCTGCAACTACTACTCTGTAGAAAGGAGCTCTTTTAGCACCCATTCTGCGAAGTCTGATTTTAACTGCCATTTTTGTTTCCTCCAAATATATAAAAATTTTATTTTAAACACTTTTAGGTGTTTGCTAACATCACATTGGGAAGCCGCCCATACCACCCATGCCGCCCATGCCGTTCATACCACCGCCAAAGCCCATACGCTTTAACTGACGTTTCATTTTACCGGAATTCATCTGCTTAAACATTTTTTGCATCTGACGATGCTGATTTAAAAGTCTGTTGACATCCTCAACCTGCATTCCGCAACCTGCTGCAATTCTGCGTTTGCGTGAAGGATTGATAATATCGGGATTTCGACGCTCTTTTACAGTCATTGAAAGAATTATTGCTTTCATTTTGTCAAACTGACGCTCGTCAATGTCAACATCCTTGACTTTTTTATTAACTCCGGGAAGCATTGAAAGAATGTCCTTCATACTGCCCATTTTATTGATTTGTTCAAACTGGTCAAGCAAATCTTCAAGGTCAAACTTGTTTTTACGAAGATTTTCTTCAAGCTTTGCTGCCTTTTTCTCGTCAAG
>JAZNIQ010000218.1:0-2074 GCA_045577555.1 Candidatus Fimenecus sp. | reverse complement strand
CAACTCCTTGGCTCACAGAACGACATGGCTACGATCCGACTTGTTATTCTCCGACTTGGTCTGAAAATGCTTTTATATGCAATCGGTTCACTTTTCTGTGGCGCAATGGCTGCGAGAATGGCGGCAGTTGCGGGTATGGGATTCGGTGCAACGTTGAGAGAGGAAATGATGAGCAAAATCCAGACATTCTCTTTTTCAAACATTGACCGTTTTTCAACTGCATCTCTGATTACAAGAATTACAACAGATGTAAACTCCGTGCAGAACACATTTGTTATGATGATAAGAATGTTGTTCCGTGCACCTGTTATGTTTGTTGTGGCACTTGTCATTACAATTACAAAAAGTCGTCAGGTGGCAATGCCGTTTACGGTTGCATTACCGCTCATTGCATTGATCCTTATAATTTTTGCTCCTATTGCCATGAGCAGATTCAGAAAAATGCTTAAAATGTTTGACGGCTTCAACGCCTCAATTCAGGAAAACCTTACAAATGTAAGAGTTGTAAAATCTTTTGTCCGTTCAGATTATGAAAAAGATAAATTCAAAAAATCTAACGATGACCTTATGAATGCAGGATTACACGCGGAAAAACTTATTATTATGGGTATGCCTACATTCACAATTATTATGTACGGTACAATCATGGCAATTCTTTATGTTGCGGCAAAATCAATCGCTGCCGAGGATTTGCTCATTGGTGATTTCTCTGCAATTTTCACTTATATAATGCAGATTTTAGTTAACTTCCTTATGGTTGTTATGCTTATTGCACAGTTCTTTATGTCACAGGCAAGTGCAAAGAGAATTTTAGAGGTTGTGGAAGAAGTTCCCGACATCAGAGATGACAAAGCAACTGTAACAGAGGTTCGTGACGGCTCAATTGAGTTTAAAAATGTTTCTTTCAAATATGCAGGTGCACATAATAATGTAATCAATAATGCCACATTCAAAATTGAAAGTGGTGAGATGATAGGTGTTATCGGTGCAACAGGTAGTGCAAAAACAAGCCTTGTGCAGTTGATTCCCCGCCTTTATGACGTTACTGACGGTGAATTGCTGGTTGGCGGTGTTAATGTAAAAGATTATAAGATTTTCAACCTCCGTGATGCAGTAAGTATGGTGCTTCAGAAGAATGTCCTTTTCTCAGGCACAATCGCAGAAAATCTTCGTTGGGGTAATAAAAATGCAACGGATGAAGAACTTGTTGAGGCTTGTAAGATTGCCGACGCACATTCCTTTGTGTCATCATTCCCCGACGGTTACAATACTGATTTGGGTCAGGGCGGTGTAAATGTTTCAGGTGGACAGAAACAACGTCTTTGCATTGCACGTGCAATTCTCAAAAAGCCGAAAATCCTTATTCTTGACGACTCCACAAGTGCGGTTGACACATTTACGGATTCAAAAATCCGCAAAGGACTTCGTGAATGTATCCCGGATACAACAAAGATTATTATTGCTCAAAGAATTTCATCTGTTTCAGATTGTGATAAGATTATTATCCTTGATGAGGGTGGAATTAACGATATCGGTAACCACGAAGAATTACTTGCACGCAACGAAATTTATCAGGATATTTATTCTTCACAGCAAAAAGGCAGTGACGATTTTGATGTGATGGGAGGTGCGTTATAATGGCAGGACCAATGGGCGGACCGGGAAACCGTGGCAGGGGAAGACCTGTGCAGAAACCCAAAAATGCAAAAGGCACAATTAAAAGACTTTTCGGGTACATCTTAAAACACAAAGGCTTGTTTTTTGGTATGCTTATCTTTGCTGCAATCAGCTCCATAGCAACTGTGTCAGGTTCTATTTTCATAAAACCCATTATCGACGATTACCTTACACCAATGATAGGCAAAGAGTTTACAAGTGAACTTGTAGCACCTCTTATTAAAATGATGTGCATTATGGGTGCAGTGTTCCTTTTTGGTGCATTGGCATCTTACGGACAGTCAAAATGCTCAGTATGGCTTACACAACGCACACTCAACACATTGAGAAAAGACCTTTTTAATGCTATTACAGATTTACCCATAAGCTTTTTTGACTCACGCCCCCACGGTGAAAT
>JAZNIQ010000217.1:0-11392 GCA_045577555.1 Candidatus Fimenecus sp. | reverse complement strand
GCCTCTAAATCAAGTGACATTGCTCTTTCCATATGATTTGCAGCAATATCCACCCAAAGAGGAGTTTCGTACAAGTTATAGTCGCCTCTCGAAAAGTCCGCTCCTTCATAGGTTGGAATAGCAACACCTGCAATATTTCCTTTCCCTTTACGAATATTTCTTACGGTAATTATTCCATCGGGAAATACATCCTTTTCACTAAAAACAGCAATCCAATCTCTAAAACCTTTTTCAAGTTTCTCTTTTTCTTCTCTTACTGCTTTAGCTTTAGCTTCTATTGTACGAATTTCTGCTTGAAGTTGTTGTTTTTTCAGTGTCAGAGTAGGCAAATATCTCTGGTACATTTTAAGAGCATCTTTTTGTACCTTTAACTCATTTTTTGTTAATTTGATTTTTGCCAAAACTACAGTCCTCCTTACTTAGGCCAAAATTCATCAGTAAGGTCTGACTTTATACCGGTTTCATCTTTTTCAAAACAATCTGCTAAAATTTCCCAACCTAAATCAAGGGATTGTTCAAGTGACAAGTTAACTGATAAGTCCATCATCTTGTTTTCGAAAAGTTTACCATATTTCAATAGTTTTTCGTCCCATTTACTCATAGAAAAGCCCATGTTTTTCTTTTCCAATGTTTCTTTATATGAAGAGTACATACGAATCATGGCATCCATAAGTGCTCGATGGTCTTTTCTTGTTTTACCGTTAACATTCTGTTTAAGTCGTGAAAGCGAACCGAATGGTTCAATTCGACCACCTTTAAGATAATACTGTCCTTCTGTAATATAACCTGTATTATCAGGTACAGGATGTGTTACGTCGTCACCAGGCATAGTAGTAACTGCAAGAACAGTAACAGAACCTGAATTTGCAAAGTCAACAGCCTTTTCATAACGTGCTGCCAACTGTGAATAAAGGTCACCGGGATAACCACGGTTAGAAGGAACCTGTTCCTGAGTGATTGCGATTTCTTTCATAGCATCGGCAAAGTTAGTCATATCAGTAAGCAATACCAATACATCTTTATCCTGCAAAGCAAACTGCTCTGCCACAGCCAATACCATATCAGGAATCATCATACATTCAACAGTAGGGTCGGATGCAGTATGAATAAACATAACTGTTTTACTCAATGCTCCCCCTTGAGAAAGTTCATCTTTGAAATAAAGGAAATCATCATATTTAAGTCCCATACCACCAAGGACAATTACGTCTGCTTCTGCCTGCATTGCAATACGAGCAAGAAGTTGGTTATATGGCTCACCTGAAATTGAAAAAATAGGCAATTTCTGTGAAACAACCAATGTGTTGAACATATCTATCATAGGGATATTTGTTCTCATCATTCGGTTGGCAAGAATTCGTTTAGTTGGATTAACAGATGGTCCACCAACAGGTTTCATATTCTCTGTAAGTGCAGGTCCTTTGTCTCTTGGCTCACCTGAACCATTAAAAATACGACCTAATAAGTCTTCGCTGAAAGACACTCGCATTTCACGACCTAAAAAACGAACCTCATCACCTGTGGAAACACCCTGACCACCCGCAAAAACCTGTAATGATACAATATCACCCTCAATTTTATTAACCTGTGCAAGTGATTTGCCAAAACGAGTGTTGATTTGTGCCAGTTCTTTATACTGAACATTGTTCGCTCTTACAGTGATAACGTTACCGGTGATTGATTCAATTCGATTAAAAACTTTATTCATTCTCACTCACCGTCCTTTAATAAAAGTTCTGCATCTTGGGTCATTGCACCTTTATTTTCTTTATACAAACTGTCGATTTCTTCCTCAACCTTTTTAAAAGCACCGCTTTCAAATTCAGTATAATTCCAGTCAATGAATTTCTGACGCATACGGTTAAGAAAACTACGAGCATTGTCCTTATTATATATTTCATATTCGCTACCTAAAACATATATGAGTTTATCAGTAACATAGCGCTGACGCAAAGTACCACAGTTTGCATCAACCAAATCAAAGGAATTCTGCTGCAGATAAACTGCATCAAGCATTTCTGCTTTAAGATAAATGATATAGTCGGAAAGACTTGTTCCTTCTTCACCAACAACCTTCATCATAGAACCAATTTCATTTCCGTGATAAAGAATTTTTTTGCAGTATTCAGACTTTGTGCTATCAATTACGCTTTTATACTTTGACCATGAAATAAGTGGGTCAATAGCAGGATATTTTCTTGCATCCGAACGTTCACGTGACAAACCATGGAAAGCGCCAACAACCTTTAAAGTTGCCTGTGTTACAGGTTCTTCAAAGTTACCACCAGCAGGGGAGACAGTACCACCAATTGTTACGGAACCTGTACTTCCGTCAGGCAAACGCACATAACCTGCTCTTTCATAGAATGCTGCAATATATGATTCCAAATATGCAGGGAATGCCTCTTCACCGGGGATTTCTTCAAGTCGTCCTGACATTTCTCTGAGAGCCTGTGCCCAACGTGAAGTTGAGTCTGCCAAAAGAAGAACGTTAAGTCCCATTTGTCGATAATACTCTGCAAGTGTTACAGAAGTATAAACTGATGCTTCACGGGAAGCAACTGGCATTGATGAAGTGTTACAGATAATAATTGTACGTTCCATAAGTGAACGGCCTGTTTTGGGGTCTGTAAGCTCGGGGAATTCTGTTAATGTTTCCACAACTTCACCTGCACGTTCACCACAAGCAGCAATAATAACAATATCCACGTCTGCATATTTTGAAGTTGTATGCTGTAAAACAGTTTTACCTGCGCCAAATGGTCCCGGAGTACAATATGTTCCACCTTTTGCTACAGGGAAGAAGGAGTCAATAAGACGTACTTTAGTTTCCATTGTTTCAACAGGTGCTAACCTTTCACTATAACATTTAACAGCACGTTTAACAGGCCACTTAAAGGACATAGAAACAGGAATATCTCGTCCTCGTTCATCTGTTATAACTGCAACAGTTTCTTTTACTGTGTATTCGCCTTTTTCTGCGATTGATTTTAATGTGTATTTTCCAAGCAGATAAAAAGGTATAAATATTTTGTGTGTAAATGGTCCCTCAGGAACTGTGCCGATATATTCACCTGCACGTAAAATGTCCCCGACTTTAGCAATAGGTGTAAACTCCCATTTTTTTTCTGCATTCAAACCATCTGCATAAATTCCACGTTCCAAAAACCAACCTGCTTGTTCAGCCAATACTGGTAACGGATTTTGAAGACCGTCATACACCTGACCAAGTAAACCCGGACCAAGTTCTGCAGACAACATATCACCAGTGAACTCAACATCGTCGCCACACTTGATACCATCAGTCATTTCATAAACCTGAATTTGTGCAACATTCCCTCTTATACGGATAACCTCACTTTTAAGTGTTGTGTCACCTAATTTAACAAAGCAAATTTCATTCATAGAAACATTGCCATCAAATTCAACGGACACAAGGTTACCGTTTATGCTTACAACCTTTCCTGTATTTTCGGTCATTATATAGCCTCCAACCTGTCTCCATCCATAATGGAGTTGTAAATATTTTTGTATGCGATTTCACCGGTATTTGTATCAAATTGTCTTATGTGTGAAATCAACTTTAATTTCAATCCGTAATAATAGACAAATTCCTCTGAAAAATTATCCATCGGTCTGAGGGTTTCCAAAAAATCCAAACGATAATTATTAAGAAATTTTTCTGCTTCCAAAGGACTTTCAATCTCTATGGCAGTATTTGCTATCTTTATAAGTTCGCTTGATAATGCGTTGTTTTCGATATCAAACGATTTTTTCATTTTGTCTGCTCGTACTTTCCCAAGGGCAAGACGTAAATTCCGCTCTCCGTCATTCCACTTTTCTATTAAAGATGAACTTGATTTTTCATAAGTTTTTGATGGTAAAAGTGAAATTTTGTTGATTTCATTCTGTATTCTTTTAACTGCAACTTGATTGCACAACTCAAAAAATCGTTCTTCTGTAATAGGCAACTGCATATTTTCACTTATTCCATCCAAGGACGGCAACTGTGATATTAAGTAATATTCCGACATGATTATTCCGCCTCTTTCAAGAGTTTAACAATCTTTGGACTGAGATAATTTGACATCATATCCACAACAGCTTCGGTAGAGTAATCATAATACGCTCCACCATTATTAACTGCAATACGGAAACCACCATCAAAATTATCATTAGCCTTAAGTGTAATTCCTTTTGAGATTCTTTCCTTAAGAGAAGATAATGCAGTTTTCTCAAGCAACTCTACATCGTTGCTGTTTAAAATTACCTCAATACTTTCCGCATCAGGTTTGTTTGCCCAACTCTCAACAACATTTATCACGAGTGAAGACAATGAATCCGGAGAATAAACTGAGTTAACTGTTTCACTAATAATAGTATCGAGTTCTTTTGTAACGCTTTCTCTGAAAGAAATAAGAAGATTTCTTCCTGCCTGACGAATGGCATCTTCACTTGATTTTACTATTTTCTCATTTTCGGTTTTAGCATCTGCTAAAATCTTATCTGCTTGTGCCTTTGCATCTGCAACAATCTTTTCAGCCTCTGCTTTTGCAGAATCAACAATGTTCTTTGCTTCTGTTTCTGCTACAGCAACACCATCTTTTTTAATTTGGTCAATAAGTTCTTGTAATTGTATTTCCATAAGGCTTTCTCCTTTTTAGTTTATTCTGAGTGTAGCAATACTTTTGTTTTATTTGTTTTTATAAAAAACAATGGAACCAATATTCTCTGCAGTCAGCTGGTTCCATTTGATACATTATTAATATATTAATTATATCACACATACTTATTTTGTCAAGACTTAGAGTATGTGACAAACGGTTAAGATATAGTGAACAAATCACCAAATAAATAATCACATAAAGTCTATCAAAAATGTAACGCTACTCCCAAAACGACGAATGGTATCAAATAGCATAATCAATGTCAATCTGTAGCGTTTAAGCCATATAAAAGCACACGCGTTGCATTTGGGAATTATCCACTTCCTTATGCAACGCTTTTTTGTGTGTTATTAAGTTGGTTACTTAGAAGATTTATCTGACCAATCGTTAAATTACATATAATTGTTTATGAAATTATCCTATTGCCATTTTGAAACATATTGGTAAATCGCTCATGAGTTCACCATTAAGCTTAATTGTGAGCGCTTTTTCATCCCTTGTAAAGTTGATTTTTTCATCACTACCAAGTAATTCGATGCTCTCAATTAAGTAATCGTGTGGGATGTGTTTTTTTAATGTTTTGATTTTAACTGTCTTTGATGGACGCATCTGGAAAGCATAAAGATAGCCATTTTTATATGTAAATCTGAAATCTTTATTTGTAAACGCTTTTTCGTCACCATCCTGGAAGAATCCATCTTTTGCATTGACCTTACCTTCACCGAATTGTTTCCAGAACGTTGTACCATAAATACCTTCGCCATTAATTGAGAGCCATTCACCCATAGTAAGCAATACGTCAGTTTCCTCATTGGTAATAGTACCATCAGCTTTTGGTCCGATATTGATAAGAAGATTTCCGTTTTTAGAAACTATATCAACAAGGTCACAGATAACCTGTCTTGCACTCTTGAATGTATTATCTGCGGTATATCCCCATGAATGTTTGCCGATTGCAGTATCCGTCTGCCAATAAATAGGGGAGATACCTGTCAAAGCACCACGTTCAACGTCAAAGGTAGCTACATTCGGTGGGAATGCTTCGTGTTTGTAGTTGATGGTAACTTCCTTGCCCCATTCTTCGGCACGGTTATAGTAATATGCAGCGAGCTTTTTAAGATAAGGTTTAAAGCTGTGATTATGAATCCACCAATCGAAATAAAGAACGGCAGGCTGATATTTATCAACAATTTCACAAGTGCGTACAAGCCAATCCTCAAGCCATTCTTGACTTGCACCTTGAGAATATGTATCGGCAGTAGTCTTATGAATAATATTCGGGTCAAATTCCTTTGAATAAACAGCAGGGCCATAAAAATCACGATAATTGTCGTCATTTACGTCACTATCACAAAGGCGACCGGGATTCATAAAGAAATAATGTTCTGCACGATGTGTTGAAGCACAAAGTGTAAGCCCTTGTTTTTCGCACTCTGATTTTAATTCGCCTACAACATCACGGCAAGGTCCCATATTAACTGCATTCCAACGGTTAAATTCAGTTTCGTACATAGCAAAACCATCGTGATGTTCGGCTACAGGCATAACATATTTCATTCCTGCTTTTTTGAAAAGTGACACCCATTTTTCAGCGTCAAACTTTTCAGCCTTGAACATAGGAATAAAATCCTTGTAACCAAAATTCTTTTGTTCACCATAAGTTTTTCTGTGATGTTCAAATTCACGTACACTTTTATCATACATACCTCTGGAATACCACTCATTGCCGAATGCGGGTACAGAGTAAATACCCCAATGGATAAATACACCTAATTTATCATGCATATACCATGATGGCACTTTGTGCTGGGCAAGAGACTCCCAGTTTGCCTTATATTTTCCATATTTATTTACTTCATCAATTAAATTCAAATATTCTTTTGTTGTCACAATAATTTCTCCTTTTAGCATTTGCCGTTAAGACAATTATATCATCCACAAAACAAAAAGCAACAGTTTAATACTGTTACTTTTCTTGATATATAATTCTTTTAAAGCATAAACTTTATCTCGCATTTGAAAATAGGGGATATTAAAATATAAGAAAATAATATTTTATTCAATATTTCAAAATATATTGCAATTATCTATAAAATCATTTATAATATATGACGGTATAACGAATAATATAAATGACGTTATAACGAACGATGAATATTTCTGAGGTAATAAAATGGACTATTTGAAAATTGAGGATATTGCAAATAAGTGGGGGTTATCACCAAGAAGAGTGCAGGCTCTTTGTTCCCAAGGAAAGATTGAAGGTGCGATTCGTTTCGGTAGGGATTGGATGATACCGAAAGATGCTAATCGCCCCACAGACGGAAGAACAAAAGAAGGCAGAAAGGTAGCGTTTAATTTATTAAATGTAAATCTTCCATTGCCAAGAAAAACACCTTTTCTTTATATGAGTGACCTTTATAGTGTTCCGGGAAGTGCAGGAGAATGTATAGAGCGTCTTTCTGATAATCACGAGGCAAAGGTTCTTTTTGCTGCCGAAATTGCCTATTCCAGAGGCGAATTTGATAAGGTTTATGAAAGTGCTAATTACTTATTAAATAAGCATTCAGGATTCTATGCAGTGCTTTCAGCAGGTATGCTTTTAGCTCTTTGTGCTATCTGGCACGGTGACCTTAATATGTGGCGAAAAGCAAAAATGCATATTGCAGAGGCACCTGCAAAAACAGATAATGACCGTGACATTATGGCACTTTCCATTACAGCGGTAGATAGTATGTTATATGATATAGCATCTTTTCCTGAATGGTTTAAAATAGGATGTTTTGAACCTTTGCACAAGGATGCTCTACCTGCTGCGAAGGTTTACTATGCTAAATATCTTTATGCTGCAGGGTATGCTGTTGCCACAAAACAAATTGAACTGCAAGGTGTTCAAGGACTTTCTTTGATGTCAATATTGCCAAATACCATTGAACCTATGATTTCACAGGCTATGGCAGATAATTCTATTATCGCTGAAATATATTTGCGTATGACCTGTGCTGCCATCTACCATAACAGTAATAATGATACACAAGCTATAAGACACATTGACCGTGCTATAGCATTATCTCTTCCTGACAAACTTTACGGATTGCTTGCAGAATATTGTCGTGTTTTATATCCACTTTTAGAAAGCCAATTAATGCGGATTGATCCTGAAGTATGGAATAAGGTTCAATCACTTTATAAAATATATAACGAGGGTTGGTCTAAACTTAGTGGTAGTGTGCGTGGAAAAACAATCATCACAACGCTTTCGCAAAGAGAAAGAGAGGTTGCAAAGCTTGCAACGTTTGGTATGCAAAACAGCGAGATTGCCGAGAAATTACATATGTCACTTTCAGGTGTTAAACAAGCAATTCGTATAGTTTCAGAAAAAACAGGTGTAAGTCGTGATGGGTTTGCCGCATTCCTGTAAAAATATATATCCAAAATATACCTGAAAAGATATATTGCTCTCAAAAAAATATGACCAAAAAATGTAATTTAAGGTAGTAAAAATATCAAAAATACTCTGCTATACTGTTGTCATTAAAACAGTATGGCAGTTTTTTGTTGCCGTGAAAGGAGAGGAGAAATGATTAGTAATCCTTTTTTGAATAATTCAACCTCAAAAAATCAGGAAGGTGACCTTTATAAAATCCTTAACATTAAAGGACATACATTCAAACTGTATTATGGTTACTACGAGGAATGTGAACGTGAAAATCCCGCAGTTGAGCCAATGCCTATTTACCCTGACTTTATTAAAACACCCGAATTCACAGAAAACGGTCAGGCATTTGTAACAAAAATGCAGGATGCTTGTAAATATTATAAAGGCAAACCGGGACAATTTAACGAATGTGCCGAATGTGAACATTATTTACATGGTGACGATTTAATAGGTATATGCACATGCTTAAAAAACATAAATAAAGGAGAATAATAAAATGAAAATTAATGAAAAAACAAAAAAGGTTCTTGTAGGGATAGGGGCAGTAGTTTTAATAGTAATTGCTGTTATTTGGTTTATGCAGGATGGCCTGGAGCATATTGAAGACATTAACGGTGCAGATAACTATACATTACAGCAGATTACAGATTCAAATATTATAAATCGCGACATTGGTGCAATGGGACTCAAAACCTCAACTGACAGTATTTCAAACACAACAACCTATTCATCAAAGAAATTTACAGGTGTTGAAGAAATTTATGGAAATAATATATGGGGAAATCGATTTGAAATAACAATCAATCATGCTAGGGTTGATTCGGGAAATTTAAGAATTGTTTTGCTTGAGGATGATAAAATAGTTCACGAGTTTAAACTTAACGAATTAACTCAAACATATGTGCTTGAAAATCCGAATGGATACATTTCACTTCGTATTGCTGGTGAAAGTGCAGATTTCCAATTAGATTATTATGTAATATAAGGTGGCTTTGTTCATGAGAAAAATAATATTATTAACTATTGTTGTTGCTTTGCTCTTTACGTTTGTTGGTTGTGGGGTAAAGACTGATTCAGATATCATTGCTGAGCTTGGTTTGAATACTGAAAGTAAATCTGCAACTGAATATACAATTAAAGTTAATTCTGCACTTTATAACATCCTTGATTTCAGTGATAAAACAGAATATGAATTTGCAACAAAAGGTCTTATTGATGCCCCTGAAGCTCTCGAAATCAAGAATAAAAACGGAGATGTTATCTGGAGTCAAAAGGCATACAGTTTTGTTGATAACTATAAAGAATATCCTGATACAGTAAATCCAAGCTTGTGGGAAAACACAAAGAACAATCACGCATACGGTCTTTTTGAGGTTTGCGAAAACATATATCAGGTAAGAGGCTATGATATGGCGAACCTTACTCTCATCAAAGGTGATACTGGTTGGATTGTATTTGACCCTCTTATGAGTGTTGAATGTACACAAGCAGCAATGCAACTTGTTGAAAAAAATCTTGGTAAGTTGCCTGTTAAAGCCATCATAATTTCACATCCTCATGTTGACCACTACGGGGGAATAAAAGGAGTAATTACTGAAGATAGCATTGCCGATAGTTCACTTTCTCTTGAAGAACAGCTTGCAAGCGGACTTGTACCGATTATTGTTCCAGAGCATTTTACCGAGCACGCAGTAAGTGAAAATGTTTATGCAGGTAAAGGTATGGGTAGAAGAGCATCTTATCAGTATGGTGTTTTCCTTGAACAGTCCGAAACAGGTAAAATGGCAATGGGGATTGGAATGGGACAGTCAACAGGAACAGTTTCGTTCATTGCTCCCACTTATGAAATAAAGAAAACAGGGGAAGCATATACCATAGATGGTGTAACTATGGAGTTTCAGATGACTCCGGGAACGGAAGCTCCTGCTGAAATGAATATCTGGTTTCCACAGATGAAGGCACTTTGGGTTGCTGAAAATTGTACTGCAACGCTTCATAATCTTTATACGTTAAGAGGTGCACAAGTACGTGACGGAAATGCATGGGCAAAATATATAACAGAAGCAATAAACCTTTACGGCAAAGAAGTTGAGATTACGTTCCAATCACACAACTGGCCACATTGGGGTAACGATGTAGTGAATGATTATCTTACAGATACGGCAGCAGTTTATAAATTCATTAATGACCAAACGCTTACATACATTAATCAAGGCTACACATCAGATGAAATTTCAAATATGATTGAACTTCCAAAAGAACTTGCAAAGAATTGGTTCACACGTCAGTACTATGGTACTGTTGCGCACAATTCAAAAGCAGTTTACCAGAAATATATGGGTTGGTATGACGCTAATCCCGTCAATCTTAATCCTCTTGAACCCACAGAAAGTGCAAAAAAATGGGTTGAATATCTTGGCGATGCAGATGAAGTTTTGCGAAAAGCGAAGGCGGATTATGATAAAGGCGAATACCAGTGGGTAGCAGAAGTAACCAAAGTCTTAATCTATGCAGACCCGAACAATACAGCAGCAAGACTTCTTTGCGCAGATGCACTGGAGCAACTTGGGTATCAATCAGAATCGGGTACATGGAGAAATGCATACCTTTCAGCAGCACTTGAACTCAGAAATGGTAATGCTGCAGAAAAAGGGCAGAATGCTAAATCTGATGGCAGTGTATTAAAAAACTTGACCTCCGAAATGATATTTGATTATATTGGGATTCTTCTTGATAAAAACGCTTTCGCAGATGAAGATTTTGTTATAAATATTAAGTTAACAGATACCAACGAAAAATTTATGTTGCATTTTGTAAATGGCGCAGTACTTCAGTACCATAACTGTTTGTCTGATACTGCTGAACTTACCATAACCTGCCCGAAGAATGCACTGGTACTAATTTTAGGTAGGGATATGGAAAAAATCGCTGCTTCAATGAAAACTGAAGGTGATACATCAAAACTTAATCTTATAGTTGATAATCTTAATCAATTTAGTGTTACGGACAATGCAAAATTCAATATAATCGAACCATAGGAGAGAAAAATATGAGCGGCATAACAATAATGATTATTTCACTTGCTGTATTATTTCTGGCATATATTTTATATGGTAGGTGGATTGCTAAAAAATGGGGTATTGACCCTAAAAGGAAAACTCCAGCATATGAACAGCGTGACGGAGTTGATTATGAACCTGCACCAAAAAGCGTTGTTTTTGGTCATCAGTTCGCATCTATTGCAGGTGCAGGACCAATTAACGGACCTATTCAGGCAGCAATGTTC
>JAZNIQ010000216.1:0-4336 GCA_045577555.1 Candidatus Fimenecus sp. | reverse complement strand
GATTTCTTGCCCTGATGATGTGAAAAACGCATATTACCTACAACCCAAGCTTCCTGTGGGATAACATTTGAGCCATCTGAACCTTTACTCATAGTAAATGCAAGGGTTGTTCTGAGAAGTGCCGTTGCAGAAGGTGAAATCATTGGCATAACCTTTTCAAGAACAGGCTTGAATGCCTTTGTGTTACCACAAGCAGTTTTCATAACACCCGACATTGTAGGTGCAAAACGTGAAAGCATTTCCTGTACGGTTTCTGACATCTGCGCATCAAAGCACTGTGCTTTTTCTGCCTCACACATAAACTTTGCAAGACGTACAAGAGGAGTGTTCTTACCCGGAGCCGATGCGTGACCGCCATTTGACTTTGCAATAAATTTAAGATCCATATAACCTTTTTCACCTACACCAATCATAGCAAATGTACCATCAGCACCGCCGATTGGGTCATACAAAATCATACCACCCTCATCTAGCACCATATAGAAATCCATATTTCTCTCTTTTAATGCAAGTGAAATGGCATTACCATCCTCACCACCGATTTCTTCAGTACAGGTTGTTACAAAATATGTATCTCTTTTCGGTGTGAAACCATCTTTAATAAGTTCTTCTGCTGCCTGAAACATCATTGCAAGTCCACCCTTTGTATCAAGAGTGCCTCTGCCCCATACTCTACCCTCAGCAATCTCACCTGAAAAAGGTGGGTATTTCCATTCACCACTTGCCTCAACAACGTCGTGATGATTCATAAGCATAACAGGTTTAAGTGATGAATCTGTTCCTTTCCACTTAATCAAAAGACTTCCATTAAATTCTTCAACCTCTGCCGTGTTAAAAAGATTAGGAAATTCTTTTCTTAATACTTTGTGAAACTCAAGGAATTTTGTAATATCTTTGTTGTCTCTTGAAGAAATTGTTTCCACCTTAATAAGTCTTGACAGTATTTCAGCATACTGCAATGCACGGTTATCAGACATTTTTTACATCTCCCATAAAAATATTGGAAAAATTATATCACATATTGTCATTAAAATAAAGGGAAAAGTAAAAAAATGGTATAAGTTTTAGTATTATTTCAGTTGCTTTTTTCCTTAAAAATGGTATAATTGTCATAGTATGATTTGAAAGGACGAAAATAATGAAAATTGTTACCAGAATTACTGCAGTTATTATGGCAATCGTGCTTCTTTGCACTATGAGTTTTCCTGTTTTTGCAGCAAGTGAATCAAGCATCAAAACACGTGCTCAATATGAGCAAGTTTTAGAAAATGAAGGATACCCTGCAATCACAACAGCAGAAGTGATGGAAAAAATTTCAGCTGTAAGTGATTTCTTTCGACTTATGACTGGCGGAAAATTCCCATCAGAGGAAAGACTCAACATCACTTTTGATAAAACTCTTACAGATGCAAATCTCTATATTGTAAAGAACTGTGGTATTGATATGGAGGCAATTCTTCGCAGCCTTCCCCCACTCAATAGCTTTTCTTCTCTTCTTTCGGAGACATTTGAACTTGACCCTGTTGCAATGAGAGAGGCTATGTACGCTGAAAGATTCAGACACGATGCAGAAGGCACAGGTCTTGGTGGTGTTTATTACTTCCTCGGTGCTTATTTAAGCATTATTGATAAAATCGAAGTTTTTGCAGAACCAACTGACGACCCCGTGCTTTATCAAGTTTGTTTTTATATGGTTTTCCGTGATGGTGCTTATGAAACAATCCATACAGGTATGTATATCAACACAGAAACAGGCGAATTGAGTGACCTTAACGGTAAGGGAATGTTAGGTCTTGGTTTTAATTTCAACTTTAAAGATATGGTAATCTACACAGTTGTTGATGCCTGGACAAGAGATTTGGGATTTGCTGTTATCTATGATCTTGCGGCGAATACAATCGGTATTTATGACTATGAAACTCGCAGATACCACTTTAATTACGATGGACTTGAATGGATGATTCAGGTTTGGAAAGGTACATATTTCTATGTTACAAACGGTGCTGAAGTTGGTATTTATAACCGTGTACCCGGTGAAGAATTGGGAACATTCTACAACTGTGCTAATGATGAACAGATGATGGAAATGTCTATGAGTTTATCATATAAAGATACTCTTCTTTTCAAATCAGGACCACAGAAACATTGGTGGCTCACAGGTTTCCATTTAAGCGGAATGGTTTATGAACCCGCTTCACTCACAATGGTCTATTCAATTCTTTTCCCAAATACTGAAATGCGTATTGCATTTACAAACGCCGTTGATAACGAAGAAAACGGTGATGCAACATACACAGTAAGCGGAAATAAGGTTACTGTTAATTGGTAAAAAGAAAAACTCCCTGCGGGGAGTTTTTTTATGTCTAATTTATAATGATTAATGCTGAATTACTGTCTGTAATCAGCAAGAAATTCCTTGAATGCATCCATAGCTTCACCAAGAATTCTTCGACGAGGCAGATAAACAATTCTCAAGTGGTCAGGTGTGGGATAATTAAATCCTTTACCGTGCATTAAGAGAACTTTTTTTGCCTTTAAGAAGTCAAGCACTAATTTTTCATCATCGTGGAGATTGAATTTCTTTACATCAAGTTTTGGGAAGATATAAAATGCTGCCTTAGGCTTAACAACGGAAATGCCGTCGATTTCGCAAAGTGCATTATATATAAATTCTCTCTGTTCATAAATTCTTCCGCCGGGAAGAAGCAAATCATCAATACTCTGCACACCACCAAGAGCAGTCTGAACAATACTCTGTGCAGGTACATTTGAGCAAAGACGCATTGATGAGAGCAGATTAAGTCCCTCAATATAACCCTTGATTTTCTTTTTATCACCGCTGATTACCATCCAACCCACACGAAAACCTGCAACTCTGTGTGATTTTGAAAGTCCGTTAAAGCTGACGCAAGGCACATCGGGGGCAAGTGATGCGAGTGCAGTATGAGTAAGTCCGTCCATAACAAGTCTATCATAGATTTCGTCAGCAAAGAGAATAAGATTGTTTTCCCTTGCAATCTGCACAATTTCCTTTAAAACTTCATCACTGTATAAAGCACCTGTCGGGTTGTTGGGGTTGATTACAACAATCCCCTTTGTTTTAGGTGTAATCTTCTTTTTAATATCGTCAATATCAGGGTTCCACTCGTTATGCTCGTCGCACATATAATGAACAGCATTACCACCTGCCAATGTTACAGATGCAGTCCAAAGCGGATAGTCAGGTGACGGCACAAGGATTTCATCCCCATTATCAAGTAAGCCCTGCATTGACATTGTAATAAGTTCACTTACACCATTGCCAAGATAGATGTCGGCAATATCAACACCCTTAATACCCTTAATCTGACAATATTGCATAATGGCTTTTCGTGCAGAAAACATACCCTTTGAGTCAGAATATCCCTCACACTCACGAAGATTATACATCATATCACGAATTACTTCATCTGGTGCAGTAAAGCCGAAAGGTGCAGGGTTACCTATATTGAGTTTAAGGATACGCTGACCTTCTGACTCCATTTTAACTGCCTGATCCATAACAGGTCCACGGATGTCATAGCAAACATTATCAAGTTTTGTACTTTTATTGAATGTTCTCATGAATATCACTCCAACATTATTGTTTTTTATTTACAAAAAAATATTCCCACCGTTGCCAGTGGGAATCAAGTAGTTGAAAATTACTGCTCAACAGGATAAACGCTTACCTTTTTTCTGTCTTTGCCCATTCTTTCGAACTTAACTTTACCGTCGATAAGTGCGAAGAGAGAGTCATCAGAACCACGACCTACGTTGTTACCCGGGTGGATGTGTGTACCACGCTGTTTAACAAGGATGTTACCTGCGAGAACGAACTGTCCGTCTGCTCTCTTAACACCAAGACGCTTTGACTCTGAGTCACGGCCGTTCTTTGTTGAACCCATACCTTTTTTATGAGCAAATAACTGAATGTTGATTTTAAGCATCAAAAACACCTCTTTCAAGTTTCAAGTTGTTGGGATACTGACTTTGCAACTCGCTTAAGTGCAAATACAAACCGTCAGTAATCACTTTCGATTTACGGGCATCATCCATATTCATATGAATTTTTAAGTACCCGTCACGGACTACCGTTTCTGGACTTAACTTCATAATCTCAATTATAGTGTTTGCTGCCATATAGACTGCGGAAGAAATTGCACTGCACACAATGTCCGTGCCATATTCCCCTGCACCACTATGACCGCTCAACTCAAATGAAATTACTGTTTCATCCGAAAACAGAAATTTTGCTGTTGTCATTATGCGTTAATACCGGTAATCTCAACAAGTCGGAGGCCAAGCGGTCTTAGGA
>JAZNIQ010000215.1:0-11732 GCA_045577555.1 Candidatus Fimenecus sp. | reverse complement strand
AATAATCATCGGTACAGCATAAGTAGAAAAACGCACCTCGTGTGATATATCAAAATTATCAATAGCTTTAATAAGCCCTATGCATCCCACCTGAAACAGGTCATCAGGATTTTCACCCCTGTTGGCAAACCGTTGAATAACGGATAAAACAAGACGTAAATTTCCCTCAATCAATTCCTGTCGTGCTCGTTCGTCGTTATTCTCTTTGATTTTTTTTAGTAATGCTATTTTTTCAGCCTCTTTTAAAACTTTTAATTTTGCTGTGTTAACACCGCATATTTCAACTCTGCTGTACTGCAATATAATCATCCTTTACTTGTATATGTAAAGAGGAAATATGCAAAACTCCCACTCATATTATGAGCAGGAGCTTTGTGTTTTATAAAATTATTTATTCAACTGTAACAGATTTTGCAAGGTTTCTTGGCTTATCAACATCAAGACCACGCTCAACAGTTGTGTGATATGCTAGTAATTGCAACGGAATAACCGTTAGAGAAGGTGTTAAATATCGGTGGGATAACGGAATATAAATAACCTCATCTGCAACATTTTCAATACTTTCTGTACCTTCTTTTACAACAGCTATTACATAAGCACCGCGAGCGTGAACTTCTTTGATATTTGAAATCATTTTATTGTAAAGTGAATCATCGGTAGCAACTGCGGCAACAACTGTGCCGGGTTCGATAAGTGAGATTGTACCATGCTTTAATTCTCCTGCACCATATCCCTCACAATGAATATATGAGATTTCCTTTAATTTGAGTGAACCCTCAAGGCATAGAGGATAGTCAATGCCACGACCGATAAAAAACATATGCTCTTTTGTTGCTATATGTTTTGAAAGTTTTTCTGTAATCACATCACAATCAAGAGCGGTTTTGATTTTTTCAGGTAAACCAAGAATTTCTTTGGTAAAATCTTTGAGTTCTGCATCACTCATAAGACCTTTTTCGTGAGCCATATATGCCGAAATAATATAGACAACACTCAACTGTGCGGAGAATGCTTTTGTCGTGGCAACTGCAATTTCAGCACCGGCATTTGTGTAGATAACGCCGTCACTATCTCTTGCGATAGTGCTGAAAAGCACATTGACAATGGACATAGTGAAAGCTCCTCTTGCCTTTGCTTCACGAAGTGATGCAAGAGTATCTGCGGTTTCACCTGACTGGCTTACAAAAATACAAAGGTCACCTTTGCCGATAATGGGGTTTCTGTATCTGAATTCGCTTGCAATATCAACCATTACAGGAACTCTTACCATGTCTTCAAGAATATACTTTGCTGTAACACCAACATGATAAGCACTTCCACAAGCTACAATATATATTTTGTTAAGATTTTTTATAAAATTTTCAGGAAAGCCAAATGGTAGTTGGATTTTACCATCTTTAATAAGAGGGGAGACAGTGTCTTTAACGGCTTTAGGTTGTTCGTAGATTTCCTTTGCCATAAAGTAGTCGTATCCGCCTTTTTCAGCTGCGTCAATGCTTAAATTGATTGTTTTCATTTCGACGATTTTTTCATTTGCATCTTTATCAAAAACTCGGATACTGTTTTTAGTTATTTCAATAAATTCACCGTCATTGACAATATAGCAATCCCTTGTATATGGCAATATTGCAGGAATGTCGGAGGCGAGATAGTTTTGTCCGTCACCTTTACCCACAATCATAGGACTGTCTTTTTTCATAGCATAAACTTTATTATCGTAACCCTTAACAATCATTGCAACGGCATATGAACCTTCTAATTTTTCAGCAGTCCGTATAAGTGTACCAAGTGCATCACCATCAAAAAGATTGTCATAAAGCTGAGCAATAACCTCAGTATCTGTCTGGGATTTAAATTCATAACCCTTATTGATTAACTCATTTTTAAGATCAATATAATTTTCGATAATTCCGTTATGAACAAGTGTTACAACATCATTCATAGATTTGTGTGGATGAGCATTTATCTGGTCGGGGACACCGTGAGTAGCCCAACGGGTGTGACCAATACCAATAGTACCATGAGGTTTAACATCATCAACACAAGACCGGAGGTTATCTATTCTTCCTTTTTCCTTTACAATAGTAATTTTGTCACCGCTAACGGCAATACCTGCTGAATCATATCCACGATATTCAAGACGACGCAAACCCTCAATAAGAATTGGAGCAGCTTCATTTTCGCCTACAAACCCAACTATTCCGCACATAAATATTTCTCCTTAAGTATTAAAAATGATTTTATGTTAACAATAATCAAAAAGGAGGTAGAAAAATGGAAACATCTTATCTGAAACTTAATGCTAAAAAAAGAATGGTGAAAAATTATTTGATATGTTTTACCGTTTCAATTTTTCCTTTTGTAACTATTTTTTCACTTGTAATTTTAAATTATTATTTGTTTATTTTGTTAAGGCAGACAAATTTTAGTTTTAATGCCTATATTTCACCTTATGCTGAATTTATCCGCCTGTTTCTTATAACTGTATGTTTAGTCCTGTCCTTTTGTTTATGGAGAAGCGTTTGCCTTTTAAAAGAAAATTTCTTTTTTAAAAAAACACAAAAAGGAGAATCTACATTTTTAAAAAGTATAAAGTCAGTCCGTTTCCATCAAAATATAACTTATTATATGGTTTCATTGATTAGGTTTTTCTTGACAATAAGTTGGAGCACAGTTTATCTTTCTCCGTGCATTGCCGTAGTATTTCTGCTGATTTACAGTTATAGGAATGAAAACTACGGATATAATGTTAATATGACTTTGTTTGTGTCAACAGTAGCACTTTTGATTGTTGGCTTGTCCTTTTTATTTGTGACAGTAAAGCGGTATTCGTTATGTGTTTATGTGATTTTAAAAGAAAAAGAGAAAAATCCGCTTAAGGTAATCGCAAGAAGTATTGCTCTTATGGAGGGAAAATCAATACAATATGCTCTTTACTGTTTTTCTTTTATTGGTTGGATTTTTTCTTGTTTGCTTGTTATTCCGGCAATATATGTCATATCGTATATCAATATGGGTAAATGGTGTTTTTTAAGCAAAGTGAATGCACAGACGGATGCCCCCAAGCCTATTGAAAAGCCTGTGATTTTTTACATCATTCCCAAAACAAAAAAAGTCGGCAATTAAGAATCACTTAATTGCCGACTATTAAAGTTGATATATTGTTTTTTTAAAGTATTAAAGAATTGTACCCATTGTGCCGGGTGCGCAAAGTGCAGCATTTGATTCGTCTGTATCAATGTGCATTGCGAGAGCAAAGTTTGGATGTACTCTTACTACAACATCACCGAATGTGAGTGTTCTATCGTTTGATGCAACTTTAACTTCAACAACCTGCTTGTCTTGAAGTCCGTATTTTTCAGCATCATCAGGAGTCATATGAATATGACGTTTTGCAACGATAACACCGTTTTCAATTTCGATTTCACCTTTAGGTCCAACGATTTTACAACCCGGTGTACCTGCGATATCACCTGATTCTCTTACAACTGCTGCAACACCAATTGAACGAGCGTCAGAAGCAGAAATTTCAACCTGAGTTGCAGGTCTTACAGGACCAAGGATAGAAACTCCCGGGAACTGACCTTTAGGGCCGATAACTGCGATTCTTTCTTCACAGGCATACTGACCTGGCTGAGAAAGGTCCTTTTTCTTTGTGAGTTCATAGCCTTCACCAAAAAGAATTTCAAGGTGTTCCTTTGAAATGTGAGCATGTCTTGCACTTGTTTCAACTAAAACTGTCTTTTCCATATATCATTCTTCTTTCTTAAAAATATTACAAATTTTGCTACATATATAATAGACCTTTTTTTTTGATTTGTAAAGTGTGAATATGTATATATTACAATAGTTCTTTAAAGGAATTTATGTAATAATCGGCAACTTTGCGGATTTCACTTTCATCGTGTGCTGAACTTTTATCATACACACCACAAACCGTAAAATTACCTTTTTTAGCGCCACGCACACCTTCTATTATATCTTCAAAAACAATACAATCTTTAGGATCAACGCTCATTCTTTCTGCTGCAAGAAGGTAAATATCAGGCTCAGTTTTACCAATATTGATTTCACTTACATAGGCACAGGTTGAAAAGAAATCGAAAATTCCGTGCTTTTTTAATACACCCTCACAAACCTGTTTTTCACTTGCCGTTGCAAATGCCATTTTAATTCCATTATTGTAAAGCATTTTAAGATATTCAAACACGCCATCCTTCAAATCAACATCATTTAAATATCCCTGTGCACACAGGTCAAGCCATTCTTCAACAATATCATCAACACTTTCTTTAATATTGTACTTTTCCTTTGTGTAAACAGCAGCTGCAGGTAAATGCATATTTTTTATTATTTCGATATATTCCGGTGTGACTTTCAAATTGCGTCTTCTGAAGAATTCTTCATCAACATCATGCCAGATATGCATAGAATCAAGCAATGTACCATCCAAATCGAAAATAGCACCTTTAAAATTTTTAATATACATATTTATTCTCCAAATATATATTGATTTATTGATTTAGCAACACCACAATTATCGTTGGTATCTGCTATAAATTTTGCTGTATTTTTTGCGTAATCACTACCATTTGCCATAGCAAAAGAGTAATCGGCTAAAGAAAGCATTGAGCAGTCATTTTCACCGTCACCAAAACACATAATGTTTTCGCTGTTAATCCTCAGACTG
Organism: Candidatus Fimenecus sp.; assembly: GCA_045577555.1. Lineage (GTDB taxonomy): Bacteria > Bacillota > Clostridia > Oscillospirales > Acutalibacteraceae > Fimenecus. The sequence goes on along the minus strand of JAZNIQ010000215.1, from coordinate 7,042 downwards.
TCTGCGATGCTTTTAACTGCAAAACCTTTATTTGCGTTTTTATTGGTTATTTCAAGATTTCCGTTTCTGCCTGCCATCTTCGGAAAAGACGACACAAAGGAGAAATCTCCTAAAATTGATACTTTTTCTTCGATTTCGGTTCTTTGTTCACCTGAAATAGTTAAGATATTCAACTTTTCAATTCCGCTGTTGCCTATAAGTTCATCAAAACTCGGCACTTTCTTGATAAAGTCTTTTAAAAGTTTAAATATGTGTGGAGCAACATTGTTTTCATTAAATAATGAATAACTTTTTGAATTCATGTAGCAATCGCCGTTATAATAAATTTCATAAAGCAGATTGCAGTCATCAAGAATATTAAATATTTCCACTGATTGTTTGTTTGCCATAAGCGTTGAAGAAATAGTTTCACCAGTTTTTAAATCATATGAAACCGCCCCATTTGAAGTTATAAGGTAATCTAAAAATGGTAATTGTTCCATAAGATAATCAGTTAAAATTTTTGTTCTTCCGCTGGTAACAGCAACTTTAATGCCTATATCGTGAGCTCTTTTAAAAGCATCAATATTTTCCTGCGGAATTGTAATATGATTACTGTTTAAAAATGTACCATCAAGGTCAGTAACAATAAGTTTAATACTCATTTTTAACTCCTAAATGCAATAAAGATTTGTATCCCAAAAAGAGATGTGTGGGTGATGCCGAAGATATATTTTATAGTCAGGATTTATATAGTTAATGCAATCAATTAAATCAAAAATATCTTCGCTTCTGTGATAAACGGCCATACAAAGTTTAGGCTTGTGCTGTTTCAGAGTGGTTTTTGCCCCTTGCAACATTTCTTTTTCCGCACCTTCAACATCAATGTTGATATATGTGAATTCACCATATTTATTTGTTACATAATCAACACAGATAGCGTTTTTTTCTTCGCCGTTTTCACTTGCAGATGCACCTCTGCCTTTGTTACCGTCAAAGGTTAAAGTACAGTTGTGACTCCAAATAGCGTTGTTTATTGCAATACAGTTTTTATAATTTTCACATTTAATCCGCAATTTTTTAAAAGTCCTTGTATCAGGCTCAACGGCAACAATTTTTTTGTAATTGTTTACATAGTTAAAAAATTCATTAATGGTATCACCACGATATGCCCCAAGGTCGAGAAAACTTTCGTTATCTGTTAAATTAAGAATCTCAAATGCCTCGTCCTTATTACTTTCACATTCAAAACAAAGGCTTAATTCACCTGTAATCTGAAAACGAACAATATTTTCAAAAACAATTCTGGATTTTTCATCTGCTAAAAGATTGTATGTGTTTTCGACTTTTTGCAGATGTTCTTTTAAAAATGTCTTGTTGAAAATATTTTCACCATAAACGGGGACAGAAGGCATAATTATCTTGTGCCGTAACGATAATGCTTTAATATTTTCAATAACTTCGGGCAGGGGACTTGCAAAGGCAAGTGCAATGACAAAATCTCCAATTTCGTTTTCAAGTTGAGATACAGATTTAACCTCAAAACCGTGAAAACTGCGTTTGCGAACAAATCCGTCACTTGCAACTACTGCCGAAACAGTAATCCCAAGTTTTCCAAATTCGTCAAAGACCTTGTCAGCGCCATTCCCTGTACCATAAACGGCAATGGGTAGGGGAGTATTCTTAAAAAAATCCCAACTTGATTCAATCTTCAGTAAATTTTCAAACATTCTCCCACCACTTTTATTGTGTATTAAACAAAATAATACCATATTTTTGATTTCTTTACAATAAAACTGTTGACGATATTTAAAATTTGCAATAAAATATTTTTATTAATTTTTTGGAGAGCAATTATGAAAAAATCCTTAAATGCAAGAACAATGCTTATAATTTCAATGTCCGTTTTTGGTACAATCGGACTTTTTGTGCGAAATATACCTTTACCGTCAGGAGAAATTGCACTTTATCGTGCCGTTTTGGCGGCTGTTTTGATTGGCTTTTTCTTGCTGGTAACAAGACAGAAAATTCCATTTGGAAAAATAAAAAAAGAAATTCCGTTACTGATTTTATCAGGTGTAGCAATGGGATTTAACTGGATTTTACTTTTTGAGGCATATAAATATACAACGGTATCGGTAGCGACTTTGAGTTATTATTTTGCACCGGTAATAGTTACCATTGCTTGCCCCATACTTTTTAAGGAAAAAATGGGTGCGAAACAATGGATTTGTTTCTTTATGTCAACTCTTGGCATAGTTTTGATTACAGGTATCGGTGATTTAAGTCAAGGAAGCAGCCATATAAAAGGTATATTGTTTGGACTTGGTGCTGCTTCACTTTATGCAACGGTAATTCTTTTAAATAAATTCATAAAGAATGTTGATGGAATTCACCGCACATTTTTGCAATTTATTGCAGCAATTATGGTGCTTGTACCCTATGTGGCATTTACAGACGGAGTAAATCTCAAAATTCTTGACACAAAAGGATGGATTTTCCTGCTTGTAATAGGACTTGTGCATACAGGTGTTACATATTGTCTTTATTTCTCATCTCTTAAAGAACTGCCTGGACAAAAAGCAGCTATTTTAAGTTACATTGACCCACTTGTAGCAGTTCTTGTTTCCGTGGTTGTGCTTCACGAAAAAATGACAATAATGCAGGTGCTGGGAGGCATACTGATTTTAGGTTTTACTCTTTGGAATGAAATCTCACCTGAAAAAAAGAAAAAATAAACATTGTTACTCAAAAATGAATAAACAATAAAATTCTGCATATAATTTTATATATTCAATAAATTATAAAAAACACTTGACAAATCCTTAAAACAAGTGTATTATTATAAGGCACTCGAGAGAGTAACAGTTTAATATCGCGGAGTAGAGCAGTTGGTAGCTCGTCGGGCTCATAACCCGAAGGTCGTTGGTTCAAGTCCTCCCTCCGCAACCAAATCAGATACCACTATTGATACAATTCAGGTCAATAGTGGTATCGTTGTTTTATATAGTATTTAAGCCATTTAAAAGAATTAAGCGTTGCATTTGGGAATTTTTACTCCTTCGTGCAACGCTTTCTTATTGCCTATTTAGTTGATTAGTAAGAAATTCTATCTAACCTATCGTTAAATTACTGATAATCGTTAAACAGCTGAATTTATTGTTAATTTGTTGCTTATAAGAAAACTTGAAAAAACAATAAAACATTAGTATAATTGAATATAGAAAGTAATATTCAAAATTCACTATGGAGGTGTAGTAGTGGCACGTAATGTTATTCAATACGACTTGTTAATCTCATGTCCAGGAGATATAAAGAATGAATTACCACTAATTGATAAAGCAGTTGAAAATTTTAATACAATGTTTTCTGATGCACTAGGTATAACTGTTCGCACAAAACATTGGCGTAAAAGCTCTTATTCACAATCTGGTGGAAAACCACAGAAACTACTCAATGAACAATTTGTAAAAGATTGTGATGCTGCTATAGCTCTTTTTTGGACTCGTTTTGGGACACCAACAGACGAATATGGTTCTGGAACAGAAGAAGAAATAGAAATAATGCTCTCAGCTGGAAAACAAGTTTTTATGTATTTCTCTGACAAACCAATCCCTCCATCAGAGCATAATGCAGAAGAATACCAAAAGGTACAGGCGTTTAGAGAAAAATACAAAGACAGAGGAATTTATTTTACATATTCATCTGACGAAGAATTTTATAAACTTTTTTTTGCGCATTTAACTCAATACTTTGTTTCAGAAAAACGCGTTGCTGAGGTACGTGCAGAAAGAAAATCTGTTTTAACTTTGAAAGGTATAGATGAAAAAGGAAAAATCTCTCAAAATGCTATTTTTCAAGAATTAACACTGAATACAGACCGTACGTTCCGTAAAGAGGTAGAAAATATAAAACAACTTATTGCAGATGTTTCTGGAATACATGTATCTACTCTTCCTGGGAAATTCGGGTCAGCTTATCGTGCATTTAATACTCCTGTTGAACTAGATTCAACACTCATTGATACCATCAAAGAAACTGCCAATGCACTTGAATTAGAATTGCCAGAAGATTTCTTTTGTATAGGCAACTTAACAAAAGACACTCTATCTACCCCTACAATGTTTGGCAATCCTAAGTATAATGGAACTGAAGATGAAAAGAAAAAGTACAATTTGTTACAAAAATTATACTACAACATTTGTGATGCACTAAAATGGGGAGATGTCGAAACAGGATTCAAGGATATAAAGTGCATTAAATTAGCACTAATCAATGCTGGAACATGTGCGGATGAAGATATTGATGTTACTATCACAATTCATAAAAAGCATTATAAGCCTATACATGATTTGCTCAACTTAAAAGAAGAAACTATGAAATATCTTACACAAGAGTGTAACTTATATGAATTACTAGGTATTCAAAGCACATCAGAATATGGCAACTATGATTCCTCAATACATAATACAACTCAATCAAACACCTATCGTGGTGGAGTGGATTTATTTGGTGGAGTTGATTATGAAGAAAGATATGAAGAGGAATTAAAAGATATATTTTGCTATGATATCTTTCAAGATGGAGAATATTATGTAATCAAATTGAAAGTTGATTATCTTAAACATAACACTATAGTCGCCTTTCCTGCTGCAATTCTTTTAAAAGAAAAAATCGATTCAATTGATTATACCATAACATCTAAAAATTCATCAGAAGTTATCACTGGAAGTTTACCTATTTGTTAATCACTAAAAAAACAAAATTATTATGATTTAAATATTTTTGTCACAATTTGTCGGGAAGATTCGATATAAGTAGTAAGGATGACAGTGATGTACGACTAATACGTTGTCATTCAATACTTTAATAAAAGGAATGTTTCGATGTGTAAAAAAAATACAAAAAGGCAACCAAATAAAATAAAGAAATTGGTTCATATGGTAAAGGATGTCTTCAAAAAAATAAGCGAATTTTTAAGAATCCCTATAGTAAAAAACGGGTTGATAATTGTATTGTTATGTCTTCTATCGTTTTTTTTACTTATATACAATAGTAATCGTTTCCAAACGGATGTTATGAAAAGCATGTACGAATTAATTTCACAATTACTGTTGATGGGAATTACTTTAGGTTTAGGCACTGTTATTTATGGTTGCTTTGATGTGATTTCATTTTTTAAAAGTCAGATTAAAGAGGTTCTAATTGAGGATGATTATTTAAACAATTTATCTAGAGAAAAGAAAGAAGAACTTAAAACTAAACTAGAAAATGATTTAGTGTACAATGGTTATAAACCTCAACCTGATTGTTTATATACGTTTGTAAAGAATAAAATTGAACCTTTAGTGAAAAAATGTTTTTTCAAGGTCTATTCTTGTGAAATCTTTTGTGAATATAATGATAAAGAAAAAACAATTCACAAACATATGAACTATAACTTAGTGATCTCACATATCGACCCAAATGAAAAAGACACTTTTGACATTAATTCACAAATAAAAACTTATTATGACGATAATCCTCTTAATTCTTTGAAAATAGAAAAGCTAACTATCGGTTCACATAGTTATGAAAATAAGGTTGATCTAATTGAGAATACAGTGCCAGATGATGGTTCTGGATATATAAAAGAATATTCTTTAAAAGATATACCACAAGAAATGAAAGATGATTTGACTTTCTCTGACACTGATTTAGCTATTAATATTTCATTACTATCTATAGTCACAGAAAACGACTTGTCTTATTCAAATCGGTTAAGTTGCCCTTGTTCCAATTTTGACTTTTCTTTTGTTTATAATAGCAAACAATTTACAGCCGATCCAAGTGTTTTCTGTTTTATGGATAAAGCTGACGGACCGATACCACGATGGAGTTTGAAAACAACCACAAAAATGTCTGATATTGTGGATATAGATGTGAATGTGGCAGGATGGATGTTACCAGGTGATGGTGTGTCAATAACTTTGGGTAAAAACAATTAAGAATTCTTGCATTTTTAATATTCATGTGATATAATATTCAAGCAGGAGCATAATATGATATATAAGGAGGTATTATCATTATGACTCAAAGAACAACAATAATTTACGAACGCCAAGGTCCACGTAAGTACTGATTTATAAAAAATAAAACGATTTATTCAAGTATGATTTGTTAATTTGAAAGTCGTAAAACAAACCTATTAAGATGAGGCTTTATGCCTCTTCTTTTTTTATTAAACAATTTTTTGACGGTAATTCTCACATAGCAATTTCCTTTGGAAAGTATGTGTATATGATTTCTATTATAAAATTTCTACTTATTTTATTCAGCTATTCATAATTATCACCAATATTGTTTTAGCATATAATCAATTGTTTGTAACTAAAACAATTTAATAAGTGTACACATAAACGGACATAAGATTAAAAGCATTTTTAAAGTCTCACCTCAACCTCACTACCATTCTTGAAATGGAACAGTAGTCGTTCATCTGCATACACGGTTACATGGTCAACGGTGGTGTGCCATAGTGCCGGATTGAACTGTAATTCAAGCTCATCAAGTTCTATGACAGCGAAAACAAAATAACTCATTCTGTCGTATTGTTGCAATCGTCGTTCTTTCTTTTTCTTCAGGTAATCGTATCGACTTTGTAACTTTTCGTGTCGTTCCACAAGTGAGTTGTACTTGCTGATATACTCTTCCTGGTCAATGACCTGTGTTGTGTTTTCATTCACACATTTTTTGATGAGTTCTGTCAATACATCCATCTCTTGAATAAGTTCTTCACATTCGGTATCAATGGCTGTTGTGTCTTTAAGTTCACGCATTATCATTCTACCGTCATCCAGTAAGGCTTCACGGTCTGTAATTAACTGGCTCAATGCTGTTACAAAGCATTTCTTAATGTCTTCTTCATACAAATGAGGTGTGGTGCATTTCTTTTCACCTTTGAACTTGGCGTTACATTGCCATATAGTTCTCCTATATTTACTATTGGAGTGCCATACCTTTGAACCAAGGATTTCACCACAATCACCACAGATAAGTTTACCTGCAAATGGACTGTTACATA
>JAZNIQ010000214.1:0-1588 GCA_045577555.1 Candidatus Fimenecus sp. | reverse complement strand
ACATTTGATTTTATAGAAATGCAGGATGCATATGATTCAAACAACAGTTATTTCGGTGGAATAGTGGATTTTTACACAGTTGTTGAAAACTCGTTGAGTTACGATGACACTGAATTTAAAGATACTGACACAGATGTCTATACAACGGGTGACGAAACAGACAGCAGTAAAAGTCCTGTAAAAACAATCATTCTCTGTATTGTAGTGGGTATGGCTATGGGATTTATCATAATTCTTGCCATAGCATCAAAAAACAAGTCTGTAAGAATGCAGACAAATGCAACGGTTTATACAAGACCGGGAAGTTTTGTTGTAACAGGCAGTTATGACAATTTCCTGTATAAAAATCTTGATAAAACACCAAAACCAAAACAAGAAAACAAGAATTAAACCTTAATCTTTAAGGAGGGATATCCAATGGGACTTTTTGATTCACTTAAAAGGCAGGCAGAATCTACAATCAAAAGAGAGGTTTCGCAAGGAATAAACAAAGCAGTGAACAACGCTGCTCAATCCGTTGCAAAAGGAAGAAACTACACTGAAACTTTTACTTTTGCATCACTTCCCACAAATGTTGCTGAACTTCAAGCACTTCCTGAATCAAGTCTTGATTCTGCTTTTAAAACAACAGCACTTACTCTTGCGGTTTTGTGCAATTACGAGCACAATCCTGATGCCACAATAGAAATGCTGGGTTTCCTTAAAGGTCCCGGTGAAGTCAGCGGATTTGAAAAGCAATTTATCAAAGAACACCTTGGTTCTGAGGGCTATAAAGCACGTTCATTTTTTGAGGGTGCAACTCCACAGAATAGTTACAAACCAAATGTTCCTTATAAAATAACGATTATTGAAAATCCATATTCTTTTGATAACGAAAACTGGGCAACACTCTATGTTCAGAGTGGTGGTGCGGATAACCCAAGACCGATGAAGCTTCGCAAGAAGCCTTCAACAGGACAATGGTTCCTTGTTGAAAGTCAATGCCTTGCAGATATCCGTGTGCCTGTAGAGGAAGACCCTTGGGCATAAAAAGAAAAAAGGAGAAACTATTATGAAAAAAATTTTTGCAATTATTCTTGCATGTTTAATGCTGTTTTCACTTGCAGCTTGCAGTGATAAAAATCCTGAAAAACCAAACGAAACAAAACAGCCTACAGGCGACGCAGACATCACAGCCTCATTCTTTGAGATTAGACTTAGTGACGATTGGAAAAATATCGAAGAAGACTTTAAAAATGAAGAGGAGTACTCTAAAGCGGTTCTTCAGGTGCTTGACCCTGAAGATGAAGAGTATTACTTAGTCGAGGCAACAATCAGCGTTGAAATCGACGAACCTTACGATTTCCGTGAAGACCTTGTTTACTATGGCTTTAACCAGTACGAATATGAAGTGAATAAAGCTTATGAAACCGTTAAAATCGGCGGCGTTGACCTTCTTAAATATGATGACGGCGAAGAAACTCTCGTTTACTTCAATCGTGTTGAGAGTGCAAATGCATCTGTTTACATAAAGTTTGATGCAACCGACATCAAGGATGCTCATATTCAAGCACTTCTCGACGGCATAACATTTAATCTTAAGGATATA
>JAZNIQ010000213.1:0-11951 GCA_045577555.1 Candidatus Fimenecus sp. | reverse complement strand
TGCATTCGGACATATCCTTTCACCAAGTATTAACGGTGATATTCGTGACTATCAGCAATATGTTTCAGGCGAAAGAATTGACGGTATGTTTGCTGCAGTTGGTCTTATCGGTAGCGTTGTTACAATGGCAACAAGTTCTGTTCTTCCTGCTATTTATGAAAAGGTTGGTTTTAATGAGCAAAAGCTTCAAGAATTGTTACCTTTGATTATTGCACAGGAAGGTGAACTTGCCGACCCAACAAACGTGTATAATGTTCTTTACCATAAAGAAACATTTATTGCAATTTTTGGTGTGTTAATTGCAGCATCAGTTATTGGTGCAGCTATGAACGTAATTCCGTATTTCTTCTATGACCTTACAGAGGTTAAACAACAAGGAATTATTAAAGTTCTTAAAATCCGTGCATTGTTTGAAGATTATGGTAATGGTATTCTTAAAGACAGAGACCTTGTTGAAACTATTGATATAATCAAACAGGCAAAAGAACTTGAAAATGCACAACCAAAAGACCTTACAGAGTATAAACTATCAGTTAAACAAACAAGTGACAAAGCATCAAAGAAAGTTGCAAAGAAAGAATACAATGCGGCAAAGCAATTTAATGTCGATATTGAAATTTCAAAGATTGTTCTTGATGAAATGAACCGTTTCAACACAATCTTTGGTCAGATTCAGCTTGAACAGGCAAGAGCAACTGCATCTTTAGGTTATGATGCAATTTATAACTATAATCGTAGCGAACTCACAGACGCAAAGGCTTTACCAAAGAGTACAGTAGAAGAAAAAGAATTCAGAAAGAATGCTATTTCTGTTGCAAAAGACTTTGTTGATGCTCAAAAGGTTGCAAGGAAAAATTTCGATAACAACATCGTTGAATTTGATTCAAATATCTTTGATAAACTCTTCAATCGTGAAGATGAAATTTCTGCAAAAATTGAGGATGCATACAATAATCTTTACAACGCAAAAGACATTAAAGATAAAGATGCTGTTACCCGTTATAAAGCAGAAATCAAGGAACTTAAAAAAGAACGTAGCATTATTGAAAAAGAAATCAAAAATGCAACAACTGAAAACTCACTTTATACTCGTGCTGCTCGTCCTGTAATCAAGGCACAGAAACTTTTGATTCAAGCTGAAAACTATACAAAACTTGAAGAAATCGAAGGTCTTTACGAAGATGCAAAAACAAGACACGAACAGGCTATGGAAAATGCTCGTATAGAAGCAGAACGTGTTGAGGCAGAAAAGAAAGCACACGCAGCAAAAATCAGAGCTGAAAAAGCTGCAAAGAAATAACACAATCAGAACTATCGGCAAAAATGTAAGAGTAATTTTATATTGAGCATTCGTTAACAGTAAAAAAGGCAGAATGTGAGGTTGATGAAGAAAACTCCTATATCTGCGATGTTGATGGTGTTTCAATTCGCAATGAGCTTACTATCAATTAGTTAGGAAAATAATTTTAAAGGAGATAAAATTATGGCAGCAATTTTTCAAAAAATACTCAGCTTTTTAACTTCCGTTATTGTATTTATTAACGGTTTCTTCGGTTTCGGCGGTACTAGTGATGGTAAAGTGGATGATTTCAAGGTAACAACTTATTTAAGAGGTGACAGTGTTTATTCTGCAGTCGACCTTAATTCTGAGGATTTCGATATCATAACTGACCTTATCATTTTCGAATGTGCCACCTTCAACAATAAAGGTGAGGTCGAATATGACGAAGCAAAAATGGAAAGAGTTATGTCTGCTGTTCGTACGGTCATTGGTGACAGAGATATTCACATTACCCTAAATCTTCTCGGCCCTTCGGCTAACACGGATTCTACTGTGTGGGAGGAGCAGATGGAGTCGCAGAGTTCAGAGCACAACAAAGCCTTTAAAAGTGGAGTTCTTGAAGAAAATATTGTAGAAGTTCTTGAAAAATATGATTTTGATGGTGTTCACTTTGACTACGAATACCCGATTACCGATAAGGCATGGTACTATTTCAACAGATTTCTTGTTTCACTCGGACGCGAACTGGATGATGATTATACCCTTGGTGTTGCAGCAAGCACCTGGAATATTCATTTCACCTATGGTGCGATTAAGGCCGTTGATACTTTCGAACTTATGACTTATGACTATGTTGATGCAAACGGAAAGCACGCAACCTATGAAGATACTGTTGCTCAGATTGAGCAAATCATGGACTTAGGTGTTCCTGCAAATAGAATAAATATTGGTCTTCCCTTCTATTCAAGGCCGACAGACCTGTCAGCTTATTGGTATGGTTATAATAGTTGCTATGAGAAAATGACCGAAGATGGCTGGTATCATTGTAATGAAATAAACAAAGATTTCTGGTTCAACACTCCTGAAGTTATTTGCAAAAAAACACAGTACGGTATCGATAATGGTTTCGGTGGTGTTATGATTTGGCATTACAGTTGTGACCTTCCCTCAACTCACGAGCGCTCACTTCTCAGAGCTATCGGTGAAACAGTAGATAATAATTATTGATAAAACGGAGCCTCACATTGTGTGAACAGTGTGAGGCTTTTAAGGAGATATATTATGAAAGTTATTGAAGAGGGTTGGTGTTTCGGCAACAATTCTTACCCGAAAAATGGTGAAGAAGTTGAAAGATATATAAGGGTTACTCCTTCTGAGCGTCAGCTTGAGTTTATAAAGCTTGAATACTATAATTTCATTCACTTCGGCATAAATACAATGACCAATCGTGAATGGGGTGATGGTAATGAGAATATTTCACGCTTTAACCCTAAAAAACTTGATACTGACCAATGGTGCCGAGTGCTTAAGGCAACGGGAAGTAAGGGCATAATAATAACTGCTAAGCACCACGATGGTTTTTGTCTTTTTGACACAAAATTTACAGACCACAATGTTATGAACACACCTTTCGGTAAAGATATAATAAAAATGCTTTCGGAAAGTTGCAAGAAATATAACCTCAGACTCGGCATTTATCTTTCTCCTTGGGACAGACACGAAAAGACTTACGGTACTCATGAGTATAATGATTTCTTTGTAAATCAGTTGACAGAGCTTTGCTGTAACTATGGTGATATATTCTGCTTTTGGTTCGATGGAGCCTGTGGTGAAGGAAAAAACGGCAAAAAACAGATTTATGATTGGGAAAGATATTACTCGATTATACGGAAGTACCACCCCAATGCCGTGATTTCCATCTGTGGTCCTGATGTGCGCTGGATAGGTAACGAGGGTGGTAGAGTCAGAAAAAGCGAATGGAGTGTAATTCCCGGAGAAAAGGATAGCACCGATGCGGTTGCATATAATTCACAGACTGCTGAAGACCAGACCAAGCTTATGGCTGAGAAGTTGAGTGACACAACCGAAGACCTCGGTTCAAGAGAGGTACTGAAGAATTATGAAAATCTTGTTTTCAAGCCTGCAGAGGCTGATGTGTCAATAAATCTTGGCTGGTTTTGGCATAATAACCTTTATTACCTTTTCAAAAGGCAAAGAACTGCCGAAGACCTTGCAAAAATATATTTTGACTCTGTGGGAGGTAACGCTTCAATGCTTCTCAATGTACCTCCAAATAAAAACGGTCTTATTGATAAGCGTGAAATTAAAACTCTTAAAAAATTCACTGAGCTTATCACTGAACCGTTTAAAAATGAGATAAAAAACAAAAAGCTTTTTGCATACTCTCCCGAGAAAAATACAAGAGAGATAAGCGAAGACGGTATTTGTCTTGCCAATGGTGAATCAGGTGTAACAGTTGATTTTTCTACAAAAAAGCAAGTAAAGCTTATTACTCTTTCAGAAGACCTGACATACAGTCAACGTGTTGAGGAGTTTAAAGTTTATGCAAAAAAAGATGACTTGGACTATGAACTTATTTATACAGGTACTGTTGTAGGCTCAAAGAAAATCGTGAAACTTGATTCTCCCGTAACAACGGATAGAATTGTTATCATCGTGACACAGTCAAGGTCAAATCCTGTACTGAAAGATATAAAAATATACGAATAAAGAATAGGACCTGCCTTTTAAATGAGCAGGTCCTATTCTTTGCAATTATGCTTGCAGTTTCTGGAACCTTGTTGTTGCGTAATAGAAAGCGTTGCATTTGGGAACGTCACTCCCCTTTTGCAACGCTTAATTCTTTTAAATAGCTTAAATACTATGTAAAACAACAATACCACTACTGGCTCAAATTATTGGGTAGCGGTATCTGATTTGGCATAAGGTCTGTAGTATGAAAACTGTTGCGTTTTGTTTTGTAAATGGTATAATTATACATATCAATTCGTGAATTAAAGGGATGGATAATATGAAGAAAAAGGTATCAGTTATAGGGCTTGGTAACCGAGGAACAGAATATATGGGTTTTTTAAAGTCCTTTCATTCGTCAAAAGTTGAAATTTATGCCCTTTGTGATATTCGCCAACAGGCGCTTGACGATATTTCGCCCAAATACTCCATACCAAAGGAAAGACAGTTTGTTTCGCCTAAAGACTTTTTCTCTCAGGGTGTAATTTCCGATGCATTGATTATTGCTACTCAGGATGCAAGTCATTATGAAATTACAAAGCAGGCAATTCTTACCGGCTATAAACTCATTCTGCTTGAAAAACCTGTAAGCGGTGTCAAAGCTGAATATATTGAACTCCGTGACCTTGCGCGTGATAATAATGCACTTATCATTGTATGCCATGTGCTTCGTTATTCAAATTATTACAGCAAAATCAAAGAAATAATTTCAAGCGGTCAAATCGGAGATATTGTTACAATTAATCATACTGAAAATGTGGGTTATTTCCATTTTGCACACAGTTATGTAAGAGGTAACTGGCGAGACGAGTTCACTTCAACTCCATCCATTATGGCAAAATGTTGCCACGATATTGACCTTATTGCTTGGTTTATGGATTCCCCTTGCACAAGTGTCAACTCTGTTGGCTCACTTAAATTTTTCAGAAAAGAAAATGCCCCCGAAGGAGCAACATCTACCTGTATGGGTGGTTGCAAGGCAAAAAAGAATTGCCCATATGATGCTGAAAGTCTTTACATAACAGACCCATTCTACAAGGCAAAATTCATAAAGTATATGGGACGCACTCTTACAGGTAAGACAAAAAACAGTAAAAAGGATATTAGAAATGCCATCAAAAACGGTGACTACGGCAGATGTGTTTTTATGTGCGACAACAATGTTTGCGACAATCAGCTTGTTACAATGACCTTTAAAAACGGAGCATCAGCAGTTCTGAATATGAATGGTTTTTCTGATAAAATGTTTAGAGAATGTCACATTGTAGGTACAAAGGGTGAGCTTATCGGCTACGGTACAAAGCTTAAAATGAATATCTTCGGTGGTAAAACTACTAAAGTAAACACAGGTGCCGTTAATATAAGCGGACATGTGGAGGGTGATATAAGACTTATTTCAGGATTTGTCAAAATTCTGTGTGGCGAAACAACAGATTTAACAGACATCACGACCATTGATGCAACTGTTATTAGCCATGACATAGCTCTTGCTGCTGAAGAATCAAGAAAAAATGGCGGTGTAACAGTTTTACTTGAAAAATAATAAATAAGAGAAAATGCCTATGAAGTTAGTTTTCTAACCTCATAGGCATTTGTTTTTGATAAAACTCATTAATAAAAAAATGTACTTATCTTTTCTTGCTACGATTTTTGAAGTCTTTGTCGATTCCGTAGCATTTTGCTGTTTCAACCGTATCAACATTTGCACCGACGAACAGGATTTACTGCCATACTAAATGTAATTTTTTATTTCGTCAGGTGTAATTACACCTTTTTCGGTGATGAATGCAGTTATGAGTGAATGGTCGGTCACGTCGAATGCGGGATTTAATGTTTTCGCATCTTGCGGAATCATGGTTTTTTCATACCACATATCCCCTATTTCGTCACCGTTTCGCATTTCGATTACTATATCATCACCTGATCTAATATTTTTATCAAAAGTTGAAAATGGCATACACACATAGAATGGAATATTATAGTGTTTTGCTAAAATTGCCACACCGCTTGTGCCGATTTTATTTGCAGTATCACCGTTGAGTGCAACTCTGTCGCAACCCACAAGCACAGCGTCAACAAGTCCGTTTTTCATAACGTATGATGCCATATTGTCGCAGATTACAGTTGTATCTACACCACCATCGCAAAGCTCAAATGCAGTAAGTCTTGCGCCTTGCAGAAGTGGTCGGGTTTCATCGGCAAAAACCTTTAAGTTTTGTCCGTTTTCCTTTGCAACATAGACGGGTGAAAGTGCCGTACCATATTTTACGGTTGCCAGTCTGCCCGCATTACAATGGGTTAAAACTGAAGTGCAATTTTTTAAAATTTCTGCGCCATATTCACCGATTTTACGACAAATTTCGATATCTTGTGCAATCATTTCAAGTGCTTTTTGTGTAAGATTTTCCTTGAAATTTTCTGCATTACTTATTTCAGCAATTTTAAGCATTTCCTGTGTTGCCCATTTAAGATTAACCGCAGTTGGTCGGCACAGAATAAGCTTTTCGCAATAGTCCTTTAATTCTCTTAAAAGCATTTCATATGTATCCGCCATGCTTTTATTCATAAGCACGGCAAGGCTTATTGCAGTAAAAACACCGATTGCGGGAGCACCACGTACTTTAAGATTTTTTATTACATCAAAAATCTCGTCAAAGTTGTCGGTAAAAACCTCTTTGTATTCATTTGGCAAAAGAGTCTGGTCAATAAACACCGCCTTATTATTGACGGTATCAACGCCAACGGTTGCACCATTTAAAAACATCAGAATTCACCTACAATTTCGGTTATGAGTTTTTGCATTTCTTCACTTTTTTGTCTGCCTATTGTAAGAACCTCTTCTTCAGTAAGTCGTTCACCTGAAAGTCCTGCAGCTTTATTGGAAACAAGAGAAAATCCGAGCACGTCTATGCCACAATGATTTGCTGCAATTACTTCTTGCACAGTTGACATACCAACTGTATCAGCACCAAGCACACGAAAAGCACGGATTTCCGCAGGAGTTTCATAGCTTGGGCCTGTACATCCGATATAAACGCCCTGCCTGAGTTTCATCCCTAATTTTTCGGCACAGCTGAATGCGATTTCTGAAAGCTCAGGTGAATAACCATAAGTCATATCGGGGAAACGCACGCCAAAACGGTCATCATTTTTGCCGATAAGACAGTTTTTGCCCGTGAAATTAATATGGTCGGAAATAACCATAATGTCACCGACATTAAAACTTTCATTTATGCCACCTGCGGCATTTGTAACGATAAGTTTTTTAACCCCCATCATCTTCATTACACGGATTGGCATTACAACATTTTCCACGGGATAACCCTCATAGAGATGAATTCTGCCCTGCATACACATAACTTTTTTACCGTTAAGTGTACCGAAAACAAATCTGCCCACATGACCGGGTGCTGTTGACACGGGAAAATCGGGAATATCTTTATAATCCACAAACTGTGGATTTTTAATTTTTTCGCCAAGAGTACCAAGTCCGCTGCCTAAAATGATACCGATTTCATAAGTATCATTAATTATTGATTTTATAAATTCAACTGCTTTTTCAATCATTTTCTTTTACCTCGTTTAAAGAAACAGAAATAATCCGAAACTGTTTTTTACAGGCCGTTTTTAGTTATCTCAATTCCCCTACAACCTCACGGACAAGTCTGCTTACCTCATAACCCATTCTTTCAATATCAATAGTTGTAAATTCACCGTTTTTGTAAAGCACTTCACCATCAACCATAGTGAGTACCACATTACTCTTGTTGGCGGAATATACAATATTATTAAGTATGTCAAAATCAGGATACATATTAGGTGTATTCATATCAATCACGATTAAATCGGCGCGGTTTCCAACTTTTATTTCACCGCAATCCGTTCTGCCCTGTGCCCTGTAACCGTTTGCGGTTGCCATTTTATAAACATCCTGTGGTGTTACAATATCCGCCTGATTATTAACTCCTTTTGGCAAGAGTGCGGCAAGGTACATTTCACGCATAATATCAAGTCCGTTATTGCTTGCGGCAGAGTCCGTACCGATACCCACATTTACGCCTTTCTGAAGCATTTTGTATGTGTTGCAGACACCACTGCCGAGTTTTAAATTACTTGCAGGACAATGGGCAACAGTTGCTCCCATTTCTCTCATAATATCCAAATCTTCATCCTCAACCCACACACAGTGTGCAAAAATTGTGGGACTGTTAAGCACCTTTGCATCATAGAAAAGTCGTGCGGGAGTTTTGCCGTATTTTGCCTTGCAGTTTTCGTGCTCTGCCTTTGTTTCGGAAAGGTGGATATGATTGATATAATCCTTTCCGTTTGTAAACTCACCAAACTGCTCAATAATTGAAAGTCTGTTTGTGTATTCAGCGTGCAGACTCATATCAATTTTAATTTTGCCATTCCGGGTATTGTGGTATTTTTCAGCAAGATAAACACCCTCCTGAAAACGGTCATTCTGTGCAATGTCCTCGTCAACAAATGATACTATTGAACGGCCAAAATTGGTTTTTGCTTTGCTGTCAATTACGGCTTTCATTACACCGTCACCGAAGAAATACATATCTGTAAATGATGTTGTACCGCAGGAAAGCATTTCTGCAATTGAGAGCATAGTTCCGAAATATGCACGGTCACAGTTAAGACGGTCTTCAAATGGGAACACCTTTTCATTAAGCCATCTGTCAAGCGGTAAATTCTCGGCATAACCACGAAGTAAGGTCATTGGCGAATGAGTGTGAAGATTTACAAAACCCGATGACAGCACTTTACCTGTGCCATCATATTCTTCACCATAGTTTTCCTGTGGTTTTTCTGTGCCGATATAGTCGATTTTATCACCCATGATACCAACGAACATATTGTTTTTGATTTCAAGGTCAGGGGTGATGATTGAGATGTTTTTGAATAACATTTTATTTATCTCTCCATCCGTCAGCGCTAAAGCGTTGCCACCTCCCTAATCAAGAGGGAGGCGAATAAGGTTTTAATCTATAATAATTGTTTCGATTACAATGTCTTCTTTTGGTTTGTTTGAGAAATAGTCAGCAGGAACTTTTGCGATTGCGTCAACAACATCCATACCCTCAAAAACCTGACCGAAAACTGTGTGACGGAAATCGAGCCATGGTGTTCCGCCCAACTCCTCATATGCTTCAATACATTCTGTAGGGAAAACTCTTTCATCAGCCATTCTCATCTGTTCAAGCAAATCTTCAGGAACTTCTTTAGCCTGAACAATAAAGAACTGACTGCCATTTGTGTTTGGTCCTGCATTTGCCATTGAAAGTGCACCGCGAAGATTATGAAGTTCACCTGTGAATTCATCTTCAAATGCTTTACCCCAGATGCTCTGTCCGCCTGTACCTGTACCATTAGGGTCACCGCCCTGAATCATAAAGTCGTTGATTACACGGTGAAAGATGAGTCCGTTATAATAACCGTTTTTTGCGTGAGTTGTAAAATTTTCAACTGCTTTTGGTGCAAATTCGGGGAAAAGTTTGATTTTGATTTCACCCATATTTGTTTTGATTGTTGCGATTGTATCACCTGTAACAGGTGCATTTAATTGATGAAACATTATAAAGCCTCCACATTATTTTATAATACATACGGGGCGTCAAAAGACGCCGACCCCTACATTCTTGGACTAACCATTACGGAAAAATAGCCTCAGAGAATCATTCAACTGATTTCAAAGACTCTACCATATCAATCTTTTTCAGGTCAAAATACATAATTACGTTAACTGCAACGGTGAAAATTACTGTAAGTATTGTTGCGATTATGATACTGGAAAAATCAAGTTCTCTGCCAAACATATACACATCTGTTTCAACGGTAATCATAACAAATTTATGAAGCACTATACCCATTATGATACCCAAAATTATTCCCAATACCGTAAGAATAATATTTTCACGGTAAACATAGGTTGCAAGTTCCTTGTTATAAAAACCTAAAAGTCTGAATGTTGCAAGTTCACGTCGACGCTCTGTGATATTGATATTATTAAGATTATAAAGAACGACAAATGCAAGGATTGCCGCTGAAACAACCATTAAGATAATCACGAAATAAAGATTTTTGATAACCTCATTCATACTCTCAAGTTCATCGGCATTTGTGATTACAGAGTTTACTCCGTCTATACCGGATATGACAAGTTTTAAATTATCGTCACTTAACAATCCGCTTGATTTAATCATCAGAATATTAATTTCAGGTTCCACATAGTAAAGTGACTGATAAAGGCTTGGGGTCATATAAATATAGTTGAAAATATAGTTTTCGGTAATTCCTAAAACTTTAACCTCTTTTGGTGTTACAGTTGACTCATCAATTTTAAGGTAAATATTGTCATTCACCTCAACATCAAGCAAGTCAGCATATTTTTCTGTGATAATAACACCGTCACTTAAAAGGTTGATTGCTTCTTTATCCCCTGTTCTCTCCTTAAGAGTGATAAACTGCGGGAACTGGTCAACGTCAGTAGGCACAACAAGGTACGCTCTTTTTGAATCTTCCATTCCCTTTGAGGACTCTGCAGATGCAGAAACCATTGTTCTGTTAGCCTGAACATAACCTGTCATTCCCGGAACGGCTTCAAGGTTTGTAAGCAAAGTTCTGCGCTCGGCTCTTGTGATACTTGAATCCACGCTGACAATTCCACTGTAAGTGAAAATCTCACCATACTGCTTTTCTGTCATTGATGAAATTGAATCACGGATACCAAGTCCCACAATGAGAAGTGCCATACAGCCGCCAACACCAAAAAGTGTCATAAAAAATCGTTTTTTGTATCTGAAAAGATTACGCACTGCTGATTTTTGACCGAAATTAAGTCGTTGCCAGATAAATGTAATTCCCTCAACAAAAGTACGTTTACCTGCCTTTGGTGCAACAGGTCGCATAAGCTCTGACGGAACGCTGCGGAGTGTTCTGTAACAAGCAAAGAATGCACCGAGAGTTGTGCAAAGAGTTGCAACCAATCCTGCAGTCAAAGCGTAGTAAACATTGAGTTTAATAACATTTTCGCCTAAATTATAGTAAACTGCACGATATGCTGTAATGATAATCGGCGGAATGGTGAGTTCACCCACAAAAACACCTATCACGCTTCCCAGCAAACTTGCCGACACGGCATAGAGAAGATATTTTGAAGCAATTGTAAGTTTTTCGTAACCCATTGCCTTGAGAGTGCCTATCTGCATTCTCTGTTCTTCAACCATTCTGGTCATAGTTGTAAGGCTTACAAGTGCCGCAACGATGAAGAAAATCATTGGGAAAACAGTACCTATTGCACCTATACTGTCCGAATCGGTAATATAACTCATATAAGCTTCAATGCTTTCACGGTCAAGAACATGCCACACCGGTGGTTCCATCTCCGCTACCTTACGCTCTGCCTCTAAAAGACGGTCTTCGGCATCAGCAAGTTCTGCAAGTGCATCTGCCTTATATGTTTCATATTTCTCACGAGCATCTTTAAGCATTGCATCGGCATCCATTATTTCCTGCTCTGCCTGATAAAGGTCACCCTTGTTGGCAATAGCGTTCTGCAACTGTCCCACAGTAACTTTTGCCTGAAGTAATTCTTTTTTTCCTTCTTCAAGTTTCTGCTCAGCAATAACAAGTTCACGCTCAACGGTAACATAAGTGCTTTGCATAACATTAACCATATATGTTGCGTACTGAACTTCATCATAATCAGCCTCGGGGTCCTGCTTTAAGACTTCAAGCTCCTCCACGGCTTTATCAAGCTCAACCTTGCTTTCGTCAAGAGTTTTTCTGATAGTTTTAAGTTGTGCTTCACCCTCGGCAATTTCCATTTCCGCCTCAGTTACCTTTTGCTGATAAACAGGCAGGTTAGCCTCGGCATTTTCAAGGAGTGATTTATTTGCCGCTATCT
>JAZNIQ010000212.1:0-8151 GCA_045577555.1 Candidatus Fimenecus sp. | reverse complement strand
ATTCGCAGTCATGAAGACGCATTCTCCACAGGGCTACGAGATCCTGATGTTGTAACACCACCGCTTGAACCACCTGTTGCAAGTGCAGATGGAGAAACACTGTCTTCTTTATCGTCATAAGTCCTAATCTTAAACGTGTCCGTAAGATATTCGTAGCTCAAATCAAAGCCCATCTTCATAAGAAGTTGTGCAGGAACAGTGTTATATGATATTGCAACAGCGTACTGTGCTGTAACATAACTATCCGGTGAACCGGGATTTCCACCATAGTTTGTAGGCCAAATACTACCTTTCCAGGTAATACCATAGTTTTTAATCATTGATGACCAGGTAATATAATCCTCTTCAATACCGGGTGCATAGATTGTTAAAGGCTTAATTGATGAACCAGGCTGACGAACAGCTGAAACAGCACGATTATTTGAACGGTTTTCAGTTTTTTCACCTGCGCCGCCGACCATAGCGACGATTCGTCCGCTATAATCCATAATTGTCATTGCAGACTGTGAAAGTTCACTGCTTGAATTTACACTTTCACTTGGAAATCCTGAACGATGAACATAAACGTCCTCAACGATATTCTGCACTTCCATATCCACTGCAGAATAAATACGAAGACCACCTGAATAAATCATTTTAGTTGCTTCGTAATTTGAATATCCCAAAGCTTTAAGGTCAGCAATAACTTTACTGATAACATAGTCAACATAATAACTCTGAACATCGTTATCTGTTACTGTTTCAATTTCTACATCTTCCTCGGCAACATATTTTTCACTGTTTGTAAAAATAAGTTCATAGTCAATTGCCTCGTCATATTCTTCTTGTGTAATCATACCTTGTTCAAGCATCTTACTAAGACACCACTCTTGACGACCCTTATTATTTTCAGGTTGCCAAAGAGGGTCATTTTTTGCAGGGGTCTGAGTAATAACTGCAATAGAAGCACACTCTGCAAGATTGAGTTCTGAAACATCTTTACCAAAATAAGTTTCTGCAGCAGTCTGAACACCATAGCAGTTGTGGCTCAGGTAAATTGTATTAAGATACGCCTCTAAAATGTCGTCTTTTTCATAATACTTTTCAAGGTTTAAGGCAGCAAGCAACTCATTATATTTTCTGTTGATGTTTCTGCCGTTTTCACCAGTTAGGTTTTTGATAAGCTGTTGAGTCAGCGTTGAAGCACCACGCACAGATTTATCTTCTGACACAATAGATTGAATAGCTGATTTGCCGATACCTAAAGTCATACTGAACCAGTCAACACCATTATGCTCATGGAAACGCTTATCTTCAATGGCGACAAATGCTTTCTTCATGTATTCGGGAATTTCTTTCAAATCAACCCACACACGATTTTTTTCACCATGTAACTTTGTGAGTTCAACAAACTCATCATTTTCATCTTTGGCGTAAATGATTGTTGTCTGGTCCTGATTTTGCTTATAATATTCAAGGTCGATAATACGGTCACCATTAACTGTGCTAATCATATCAGCAAGCACATAGCAGGCTATGATGAAACAAGTCATAAAACCGGTGAATAATATCGCCAGTAACGGACTCAGATTTTTCTTTTTTTTCGGGGGCATCCGTCTTTTTGATGCCTGAGTTTTTCTTCTCATATTTTTCCTCCGAAACAAAGTTTTAAATATAAAATAAGTATATCACAAAAAAATGAAATTGAGTAGATATTTTTTACATTATTAATAAAAATTAATAATTTGTAATAATTTTGATAAAAATACAAATAAAGGAAGTGTAAAAATGAATATTAAATCAACTAAAATCCTGATATTTGCTTTGGTTTCTCTGTTTTGTCTTTCAGTTTTGTATCTTAATTTAAATAAGGATATTGAAAAGCAACAAACAAGACAACAAATCATAAATGATGAGTATTACACCGTAAAAGATTATAATGGAAAAATTGCAGTTTTTAAGAACAGCGAAAATATTCCCATAACCGTTTATGATTCATATACATCGTTATTGCCGGAATATGATAAAAAACTTTTGAAAGAAGGTATCCGTGTAAAAGACACAAATGAATTGCAAAAAATCATTGAGGATTACACAAGTTAGTTAATTATTACTTCGGCAGATTTAATATCTCCAGAAAGTGTTATTTCAATAATTCCTTTATCACGGATAAAGAAATCTGCATTTTTGCCATTAACTGTTACATTAAAGTTTTCTTTGTTGTCAGTCATAACAACGATTACAGAATACTTTTCATTGTTTCCGTAGTATCTGAGATTACAGTTAAACCCTGTTGCATCATCATTGAAATTGCTATTCATAACCATTATATCAAGACCTGTTGAAAGGGTTTTAGGTTTATAATAAGCGTTTGTCCAAATGTTAACAGGAGTTGAAAGTCCGCCGAAATTGTGAAACCAACCTCCCCTACCGGATGTGATATTGAACATTTCAAAAGTATAGTATGAATATTCTACCTCTCGTTTCCATGATTTTAACGCAGTTTCAGCAATACGGAATGCGAAATCTGTTTCACCTAAATCAAGCATAGTTTTCCACACAAACCATTGATGAGAGAGCCATACGTTGCCATTCCAATAACCATTTGTTATATAATATGATGCACTTTTGTCAACAGCGCTGATTCCGACAGGGCTGAACATTTCATTATCACTTTTTAAATGTGAAAGAATTCTGTCACGCTGACTGTTTGTTACTGAACCCGCGATAATGGGATAAATACCATCCATTGTCTTATTAAGGTTTTCGCCCTGTGCATTTCTGTATTTTTCTTTAGGGTTACCGTTTTCATCATGAATAACATATGAAAAATAACCGCATTCTTCATCCCAAGAGTGTTTTTGGAGTGCAGTTGATACTCTTTCAATGTCTGCAAGATATGTTGATTTATCTTCTTCCTTACTTAAAAGGTCGGCGCACATATAAAGAATCTTTGCACAACGGATTACCTGTGATGATGAAATTACAGGCGTCATACATTTTTGCTTTTGTTCTGCATACATGGCTTTTTGTGGTGGCAAATCATCCATACCGCTACAATTATAGAAATAGTCGAAGGTTGTTGTAAGACCTGAATTGAACTTTGTGGTAGTTGAACCGTTGATTTTACCTGCAAGGAAATCGTAGAACATTTTTACTCTGTCATAATATTTCAAAAGTTCTGTTTTATCGTTTGCTCGTTTAAGCATTTCGAGATACTGATAAATATGAACCGGCACAGGAGAGCCGTGAAGCAAAAATGCCCATTGGTCATTATCACTTAAATATGTTTCAAGAATATAATCTGCAATATGAGGTGCAAATTCAAGCATATCAAGACCGATAAAACCGGAATCCCATGTGTAGAATGAGTCCCAACGCTTACCTGGAGTATGATGAACAATATATTCACCGTTGCGGTAAAGCGGATAAACTGTGTTTTGAAAAACAGTTGCACGGAGAATTCTGTTTGAAAATTCATAAGTTTTACCCGCTTCGTTCAAATCAAATTTTTCCAAAGAATCATATGCATTTTCATAGATTTTTTCATATTCTTCAGCTGACTTATACTCTGTTTCACCGAATGAGAGAACTGCATATTCAATGTGCTCTGTATGGGGTTTAACATAGAGAGTATAAACTACTGCGTTATGATAAAACCCTTCGTCGCTGTGTTTTTCAGAGAATGAGCCTGAAAATGTTTCAAGCATATTCTGAAAACTCTCGTCAGGCTGTGAAATCCTCGCAGTAGGACTGTCTTCAAGACAACCGGTGTTGAAATCACGAAAACGTGTCACATCGTTGAATGTTCTTACATAGAATTTACCGTCAACACCATCATATTTATAACTTGCAAGTTTACCTATATTGCAAGTTTCAGTTTCGATTTCAGGATAGAAATTATGTGTTTTGGATGTTACAGAAACACTTTCGCCTTGTTCTGTAACACAAATAAAATCAAATTCAATCCCGCCTGTACCACAGGAAACAAGTTCAAGATATGTATTATTGAAAGGAACGGATAAAATATTAAAATCAGTTGCTGATGGAAATATGATTTCTTTACTATTTAAATTCCAGATACTTGCTTTATCACCAGTTGTACGGTAACGGATGTTAAGTACAGGGTTTGCAAATGAAGAGATACTGTTGATTTCATAAGTTATTCTATCCCCTGCCTCTTCACCAAGTTTTGAATATTTAGGGAGAATATAACGGTTATTATCACGGTCACCAAGACCTTTGTGATATGTAAAACCGTCATCAAAGAACTCACCTTTTTTCATAGCATCGATTACCTGCTTGTCCCAAGGACGAACAGTATTATAATCAAATGAAACATAATCAAGTGCCTTTATAAAAATGTTCTTTTTAGGCAGAACGGGAGTTGTTACATAAACATTAGGGTATTCAATAGCAGAGAAAAGATTTAAAAGGCAAATCTGAGTAATATCCGTGTTATTTACAAACTTTGTGCGGACAAGGACACTGTCACTATCGAGTTTTGTAAAGGAAACATCGGCATAAACCTTGTCTTTCCATTCAAGGTCGTAACGATATGAATAAAATGAATAATCTGACTTTGCTTCCCAAGGATGAACACCAACGGGAACAGTTACATTAGGCACACGGCTATCGGCATTTTCAACAGCAGGACTGACCACACAGTCAAACCTCACACCGCCCTCTGTTTTATGGTCAACAATTCGAGAAATACCACTGTATTTCTTTGAATAAGGACCCCAATTTCCTAAATGATTATACATTTTTTCTGTTACATTACTCATAGTGAATCCCTCGCATAAAAGTATAAGAAGATTATACCAAATGTTGTGATGTATTTCAATAAGAATACATAAAAATGGCGGGGTTTGAAATCCCCGCCCTACCATATAAAAATTTTGTAATAATATGATTTACTCAACTTCAAACAGTTCGCGGAGTTCTTCAAGTGCTTTGGTTTCAATTCGGGATACATAGGAACGAGAAATCCCTAGTTTTTGCGCGATTTCTCGTTGAGTAAGTGGTTCGGTATCATAAAGACCATATCGCATTATTAAAATTTGCTTTTTTCGTTGGTCCTTTATATCGGCAATATAGGAATACAATTTTTCTATCTGCATTTTAAGTTCAACATCATCAAAAACAGACTCTGTACTATAAATTATATCTGTAAAGGTTAAAGGATTGCCTTCACTATCCGTGTCAATTGGCTCATCCATTGAAATTTCCTGTGCATTCTTTTTTCTTACCCGAAAATGCATAAAAATCTCATTTTCAATACACCTTGAAGCGTAGGTCGCAAGACGTGTTCCTTTGGTATAATCAAAGGTATTGATTGCCTTTATAAGTCCTATTGTACCGATTGAAATAATATCTTCCTGGTCTGAATAATTAGAATAGTATTTTTTGATAATATGTGCTACCAAACGCATATTGTGATTGACAAGTTTGTTTCTTGCATTTATATCTCCGTCGCGATGGAATTTTATAAGTTCTGCCTGTTCTTCTTTAGCGCTTAAAGGTTTAGGAAAGGAATTTACAGAGGACAAATGAAGCATAAAATAAAGAATATTTGTTGATAGACTTTGCAGTAATGACAATAACATAAAAACACCTCGGGAGAATATATGCAAGGTGTATTTTAAAGTTTGCAAGTCCTTTAAATTTTTGCAAAAAAATCCTTGACAATGTGTTTCTTTTGTGATATTATAGTCAAGCCCAATACGGAGAGATACCGAAGTGGTTATAACGGAACGGTCTTGAAAACCGTCGTACGGCAACGTACCGTGGGTTCGAATCCCACTCTCTCCGCCAGATGCGGGTTGTATTAGTTTACAGCCCGCTTTTTAATTAAATAACGCTAAACACGTTACACTTGCAGAAGTACTCAAGTTGGTGACGAGGCGCCCCTGCTAAGGGCGTAGGCCGGGAAACCGGTGCGAGAGTTCGAGTCTCTCCTTCTGCGCCAAATAAAATCGTTGAAAATCCCTTATTTATCAAGGCTTTCAGCGGTTTTATTTTTTTGTCAAATGCCGATTTGGTGTTTATTTGGTGTTTATTGCATAAAAAAACGAGGTTTTTAAGCCTCGTTTTACTATTTATGCGTGTCTTTTCGTTGTTAACAGTTCTGCAACTGCTTCACTTGCTTCAGCTTGTTTTGTTGCGAAACTGTGAGCATATATATCAAGTGTGGTTGATGTCTGACTGTGGCCTAACGTTGACGATACTGTTTTCACATCTGCACCACTTGAAATAAGTAAGGATGCGTTTGCGTGTCTTAAACCGTGTACATTCACAATAGGTAGTCCGTTATCCTTGCAGAACGTCTGCAACCAACGACGTGAAATTGATTGGTGCATAATTCCGCCATAATCATTTGGAAAAACCAAGTTATTATTTTGCCATTTATCACCCATTGTCAGACGGTGGCAGGATTGCACCTTTTTATAATCTAAAAGCATATCAATGACCGCTGACGGTAGTTTTAAACTGCGTTGTGAACTCTTTGTCTTTGGAGTACCGAAAAAATGACCTTTTTCTGTGGTGTAAAGTGCTATACGGTTTATAGTAACAATTCTATTACTGAAATCAATATCACTCCATTTTAAACCAAGCAATTCACCGTGTCGCATTCCTGAATATAATGCAAGAGTAAACATAGCTTTGTATCGTGGCTCTGCCTGTTCGAGCTTTTCAAGGAATGTTTGCGATTCTTCAAGAGTAAATACAACTCTTTCCCGGCTCTCTGTTTTAATGGTGTTTACATAACGGCAGGGATTTGAAGAAACAATATTGCAGGAAATGGCATAATTAAACACATCAGACACAAAACCTAAATAGCCTTTTTGTGTTTTGGTAGATAAACCGCCATTTGTCAGCTTGTTTGTGCCTTCATCAGCAAGACCGTTTATAAACCGCTGAATGTGTATACGGTTTATATCTGTCATTTTAAGGTGTCCTATTGCCTTGTATGTGCGTTCCCTCATTTTCTTATATTTATCTATTGTCAGCGGTTTTAAATTGCCCTCAAGCTCAATTTGTTTAAACCATTGGTCTGCAAATGCTTCAAACTTAATATGTCCGTTCATAAATTGTCCTGTCTTGACTCCCTCTTCGAAGAGGGTAGCTTGTCGGGACAATTCTTTTTTTATCTGCTTTTCAGTCATATTCAGAGGTGGAGTCCATGTCATAGACTGACGGATTTGATTTCCGCTGACATCATAACCACAAGACACCGTTATTCTATAAGAGCCGTTGCGTTTAGTTATCGTTGCCATTTAATCACCATTTCCAAAGAGATAAAACTTCTCATCTGCATTTATTTCTTCAATTTTATTGTTAAAATAGTCTCTATCTAACTTTTCAATGCCGGTATGTTCTTTTATAAAAGAAACTAAAGCATCTTGAGCATTGAATAAATTCAATCTATGTTTATTTTGCCAATCACTTACAGTACTTGTTAAAATCCATAAATCAACATCCATTTTTTTTCGTGCTGTTTTGGCTTTTGCATCCGTTTTTGATGCTTCTTTGGCTTCTGCTTTTATTTTAAGCACTTCTAAAGATTGAGCTAAAAAACTATCAGTTGTAATACAAGATAAAATTTCTTCAAAATGTTCAGAATTAATAAACTCATTTTTGGATTTAAGGTATGTTTTGTGCATATCTATTCCTGTATATTCTTCAACATTGGAAGTTTTTTGCAAAATCCCATTTAAAAAAGTCTCTCTACAACTTTCTTTATGTAATGTTTCAATAGTTTCATTGGAAAGTCCTGTATAGTCACAAATAAATTGTAAATCCTTGTTGTTTGTTTTTGCTTCAGATATGCCAATCAAATAATCAGCGGAAACATTAAAGTAATTTGCGAGTTTTACCAAAGTTCCGATTGGTGCCTCTGCTTCGTCATTTGTATATTTGCTTAAAGTAGACTTGGAAACTCCTATTTCTTTGCCTATTTTATCAAGTGAAATATTCCTATCAGCAATCAAATCTGCAAGTCTTTCTGCAAATGTCTCTGTTGTTGCGTTCTTTGGCATACAAAAACCTCGTTTCTAAATATAAACATCAATACAAATTGTTTACGATTTGTTATCAAATAGAAAAAGATGCCAATTTTCGTAATTTTGTGTTAAAATATAAACAAGGGATGATGATGTTTATGATGAT
>JAZNIQ010000211.1:0-3383 GCA_045577555.1 Candidatus Fimenecus sp. | reverse complement strand
TCAGAAGGTACTGCAGATATTGAGGTTAAACTTCCCACAGTAAATAAACCGGGTGTATTAAAGGTTTACCTTAATAATTCACTTGTATATACATCAAGTGAATTGTATTTGGGCGGTGGTACTCAAGTAGTTTCAATAACAGGCACTGGTGCAGGGAATGTTTATACCGTAACAATTGATGATGCACCGGTACAAAAAGGTGTTATTGACTTTACACAGGTTCCTGCTGTGGTTTCTGATGTTGAAGAGATTGTTGTTCTTATAAATGTTGTTGGATATAACGTGTCAACTGCTGAATCGAAACTTAATGCAGCAGGATTTAAGAATATTGAAATAATTGAAACATATAGTAACAGTTATTCAGCCGGAACAGTTATATCTCAATCACCAACTGCTGACGGTTCTACAAGACATTCCACTAACACTTTAATTACTTTAACTGTAAGCAAAGGACCAAGTTCATAACATGAAATTTAATGGAACTATAATAAAGGGTATTGGCGGCTTCTACTATGTTGAAGTCGCCAATGCGACATATGAGTGTAAAGCAAGAGGAAAATTCAGAAAAAATAGAATTACGCCTCTTGTTGGTGATTACGTTGAGATTACAGTTAACGAAAACGCCGAAAATACAATTGATGTGATTTGTGAACGAAAGAACTTCTTGAACAGACCACCGGTATCAAATATTGATAATCTTATTATTGTTGTTTCTACAGTTGAGCCACGACCAAACTTTTATGTTATAGATAAGCTTATTGCAACGGCTGAATATAAAAATATTGAGCCGCATATAGTCGTATCAAAAACAGATTTATCATCATATGATGAAATTGTTGATATCTATAAAAACAGTGGTATAACAGTTATTACTCTTAATAATGATGATTCATTAGATAATCTTAAAAGCATTTTGTATGGCAAGATAAATGCGTTTACCGGAAATTCAGGTGTAGGTAAAACGACATTACTTAATAAACTTGATAATACTTTGAATTTATCTACAGGCGCTATAAGTGATAAATTAGGTAGAGGTCGTCATACAACAAGACAAGCCCAACTATTTAACGTTTGTGGCGGATATATAATTGATACTCCGGGTTTTTCTTCTTTTGAGTTTGAAAAAACAGAAATTATAAAAAAAGATGATTTGCCATATTGTTTCAGAGAATTCAGAGAATATTTAGGAACTTGTAAATTTACTTCATGTGCACATATTAACGACAAAGGATGTGCGATTTGTGAAGCTGTAAAAAATGGTTATATCAACGAAATTAGACATAATAATTATATACAGATGTATAATCAGGCAAAGGAAATTAAAGAATGGGAAGTATAAAAAACAGATGTGTAATTATTGGTGGCGGTGATTGTACCGTTGAGATATTAAAATCTAATATTACCTCGAGTGATTATATTATCTGTGCTGATGGTGGATATGATATTGCTTATTCAGCCGGGTTTACACCTGACTTATTAATTGGAGATTTTGACTCTATTTCTTCAATTCCAGAATATGCTAATAAGATTACTCTTCCCGTCGAAAAAGATGTTACAGACAGTTTAGCAGCATATAACGAAGGTGTTAAACTTGGGTTTAAATCATTTATAATGCTGGGAGGTACAGGTGGAAGATTTGAGCACACTTTTGCCAATATTTCACTAATGGCTGATGCATCAAAATCGGATGTAACTTTTGTCATAGTAGATGAGACTCATATTTATAGATGTATAACTAATTCATCAATCAATATCAAGAAAAGAGAAAATCAACAAATTTCTGTATTCGCTTATGGTGGAGAAGCAATAGGTGTTACTGAAACAGGTTTTCATTATTCATTATCAGATGATACTCTCAACCCTTTTAATTGTGCTTTAGGAATAAGTAATGATATTATTTCTGAATTTGGTGAAATTTCTGTAAAATCAGGAACACTTATTATTATTGAAACACAGATGTAACAAAATTATTCCCCATGCGTATAATGTAGTAAAATACATAAGCAGGGGGGATTTTTATGGGAAGAAAAGGGTCAAAAGGTATGATTTTTGTTGCTTTAGGTTTAGGCCTTCTTATATCACTTATTCTTCCTGAAAAATTTATCATAATATTACTAGCAACAGCACTTGTAATATGTGGTTTTGCTCTCTGCAAGGGTTAGGGGAGGCACTTTTTTGAAAGTAGTAGTAATTAAGAGTCCCAAAATAATTGGCGGAATTTTACGCAAAATTTTTCGTATTAAAAAAACAGAAATTCAATAAGTAAGCCTCCCGATCGGGAGGCTTACTTATTGGTGGGTTAATATCATAATTATAATAATGTTTATTGAGTTTTTCGTTTCAGTTAATTTTTTTTAATTAAATAAGGACACATTTATAAAGAACACATTTCGTTACTTTTGGATTTAGTAATAATGGAACGGGACACGCAAAGGACACAGGCATAAAAGAGAGGGAATGACAAATGTCAATCCCTCTTGGAAAAATCCATATTTATAGGGGTTAATTAGTTGAAATATCTCTTCAAAAGACCTTCAAATGCTTTACCGTGTCTTGCCTCGTCACGAGCCATTTCGTGAACTGTGTCGTGAATAGCGTCAAGTCCTTGTTCTTTAGCACGTTTTGCAAGGTCGAATTTGCCTGCAGTTGCACCATTTTCAGCATCAACTCTCATTTCAAGATTTTTCTTTGTGCTGTCTGTTACAACTTCACCAAGTAATTCTGCAAATTTAGCAGCGTGTTCTGCTTCTTCATAAGCAGCTTTTTCCCAATAAAGACCAATTTCAGGATAACCTTCACGGTGAGCTACTCTTGCCATTGCAAGGTACATACCCACTTCTGAACATTCGCCTTCAAAGTTTGCTCTAAGGTCCATAATAATATCTTCTGAAACACCTTTTGCAACACCTACAACGTGTTCTGCAGCCCAAGTTCTTTCATCTTCCTTGATTTCATTGAACTTATCAGCGGGAACTTTACACTGTGGGCATCTTTCTGGTGCTGAATCTCCTTCATGAACATAACCGCATACTGAACATACAAACTTTTTCATATTCTTTCCTCCAAAAATGATTTTTTAATTTAATTTATTACAATGTTTACATGAGCCAAAAGCCATTAAACTGTAATTTACAACATTTCCGACAATCTCATCTGAAAAGGTGAGTGAATCAAGATTAAATGACATCAGGTCGTAAACATTACCACAGGTTATGCACTTAAAATGTGCGTGTGGATTAACGTTTCCGTCAAATCGGTCAGTAGAACCATCAGGGATTCGTAAAACCTGACCGTTTTCTTCAAGCTGGGAAAGATTTCTGTAAAGAGTACCCAGGCTGAGATTCGGAATCTTTTCACGAACTGCAAGATAAAGCTCCATAGCA
>JAZNIQ010000210.1:0-1691 GCA_045577555.1 Candidatus Fimenecus sp. | reverse complement strand
CGTACAAGTGCTGAAACAACTGACCTTCCTGAGGAGGTTCTTCGACTTAGTGAAGAAGAGCATAAACTCGTTGAGAAAGTTACATTTTCATTCCAGAATGTTATTGTTCTCTTTAACACGGGTAATGTTATGGAAATGGGTTGGCTCCATGAATACGATAGCATCAAAGCTGCTGCTATGGTATGGATTCCAGGCGAATTCGGTATGAGAGCAGTTGCACAGATGCTTACAGGTGAAGTTAATCCATCGGGCAGACTTACAGACACAGTTGCTTATAGTGTCAATGACCATCCATCAAGTGAATGCTTCGGCACTCATGAATATGATGGTGGTGGATATTATGTTGAATATCTTGAAGGTATTTACGTAGGTTATCGCTATTTTGAAACATTTGCAAAAGACAAGGTTCAATATCCATTCGGTTATGGTCTTTCATATACAAAATTCCAGAAGGAACTTGTTTCTTATAATATTGGTGATGAAACTATAACAGTAAATGTTAAAGTTACAAATGTAGGTAATGTCAGCGGTAAAGATACTGTTCAGATTTATTACAGTGCCCCCTACTATGACGGTGGAATTGAAAAGAGTGCAATCTGCCTTGCAGGATATGAAAAAACCGGTATGTTAGCTCCAGAAAAGAGCGAAACAGTATCAGTAGAATTCAAAATCAGCGACATGATGTCTTACGATAAGGATAATCTTGAAGCATGGGTTCTTGAAAAGGGCGATTATGAAATTATCCTTGGTGAAAATGTCCGTGAACACATTGATTCATTTACATACACAGTTGAAAATGATGTTGTAGTTAAATATGATGCTGTTTCAGGTAATGAAATCAAAAACCTCTTTGATTTTGCATATAGCGATTTCACAATTCTTTCAAGAAATGATTTTGACGGTACATATCCAAAGGCAAGAGTGCTTACTGCTACTGATGAGATTTTAAATCCTGACCAACTTCCTGAACCTACACTTGTAGGTGAAGTGCCAAAAATGGGAGTTGAATATGAAACACCTATTATGCTTCAGGATGTTTATGAAAATCCTGAACTTATGGACAAATTCCTTGACCAGTTAACTCTTGAAGAAATGATTTGGCTCGTTTGCCACAGTGGTTACGAGACCCAGGGAATTGACAGACTTGGTGTTCCTAAAACTTATGATAATGACGGTCCATCATGTGTTAAAGGTGCTCATGGTCAAACATATTTTGATTGTGGTACTGCTTATCCTTGTGCAACAGCAATAGCTTGTACATGGAACGATGACCTTGCATATAAAATGGGTGAAAGTGCCGGTATTGAAGCAGATGCAATGGAAACAGACATTTGGTATGCACCCGGTGCAAACATTCACAGAAACCCTATGGGCGGAAGAAACTTTGAGTATTTCTCCGAGGACCCTATTATTTCCGGTAGAATGGCATCAGGTATTGTTGCAGGTGCAAAATCTCAAGGTCTTATTACAACTATCAAGCATTTTGCTTTGAACGAACAGGAATCCCATCGTAACGGTATTTTCACTTGGGCTGATGAACAGACATTGCGTGAAATCTACCTTAAAGCATTTGAAATCCCTGTTAAAGAAGCAGGTTGCGACGGAATTATGTCTGCTTACAACAGAATCGGTACAGACTGGTGTGGTGGATGCTCCGAACTCCTTAACGACCTTTTAAGAACTGAATGGGG
>JAZNIQ010000209.1:0-5750 GCA_045577555.1 Candidatus Fimenecus sp. | reverse complement strand
TTATGATTTGGCAAATGCTTTCAACAAGTTCTATACGCATATCTTCCATTAATAACGCAGTTATTAATGCCTTCGCAATTTCAATTTCGGTAGCAGCAAGCTTGAAACAATCTTTTAAGGCAAAGTCTTCATCATTAATTTCTAACCATAACTTTGCAATTGTTTCATCAGAAAGAAAACAGAAGAATCCCTTATCATCTAAAAAATCAAATGCTTCTTGTACATAATATTCAGCAGTATAGTCAATACCGCCACTTTCACTTTGTAATTCTAAGTCATTAAAATACCCAACGACAGTATTTAATTTGGAATTTATTTCTGCTGTTTTACCAAAAGCCTTTTCTGTATCATAAATCAACGATTCAGATAAGATGTTTCGAACAAATTCATCATTTGCCGCATCCAATGCATCGTTGTATGAAAAATCAGTAAGACCTAATGCATCAGTAATCAATTTTGTTATTTCTGTTGGAGAAGTGATAACATCCAAAGCATTTTCCAAACCAGTCCCAACAACTAACCCACTGTTTTTATAGGCATTATATACTGTACTATTAACATTATTCAAATCGGTAGAATACTTTTGAAAAAACGGGTCGTTAGCAAGATAATGTGGATAACCATAGAATAAATCTGAATAATAAATATAATCTTCTTTTGATTGCGTTGTTTCTTCGTTAGATGAAGCCGAATTAGTTGTATTTTCTGGGTTTTCTTCTGCTTTTGCAGAAATAGAAATATTAAGCCATTCTGGCAATTCAATGCCCACAAAACCACTTAATGGTGCAGATGTTAATGTCAGAATGACTACAAGCACAACAGATAATGTTTTAATAATTGCTTTCTTCACTAATTACATCTCCAAAAATAAGATATACTATTTTACCATAATTTCACAGGATTTATCAATATGTGTTTTTATATATTACTCAGTATGCTTTTGGGTGCAATCCATCTTTAAATGCATAGCATTTTTCACTATTATGGGGGTCATAGGGGAGTCCCCTGAAAACGGCAAGGTGGAAAAAGAGTCCACCACAGGCAATGCTTGTTACCGCAAAAAGATTTATAAAACATTTGTAGTTGGAAAGAATATAAATGCAAAATAACAGCAGGAAAGATGTGTCATTTAAGAGATATCATTCCTGCTGTTTAGTTATTATATCTTTTGTTTTTTTGTGTGGATTTTAAGGCTTATAAATTGGTTTATAAAGCTTATTATCTTAACTTTTAGTCGATAAGCTTTTCAAAATTAAGATTTCGTTCTTTACGCAAGTGGTCTCGCAATTCATTTTCTGTTTTGAAAATATATGTTATTAGTTCTACGATAATTTCAATATCTTTTGGCAGGTAATTGTTTGTTGCTTCTATTGTAAAAATCATTTGGTTAATGGCTGTTCTGACTTTTGCAATTTCTCTTGTGTGCTCTGCAATAATGTTGTAGTCACAGTTTACAATAAAAATGTTAGGACTTTGTGCAATTTTGCGTACATATGGAGCAACTTTCATATTAACTTTTTCTGCATTTTTCTGCAGTTTTTCATACTCTTTGTCGCTTAATCTAATTCTTACTTCTTTATCACGTTTTCTCATTTTTATGACCTTCTTTCTTTATTTTTTAACGTAACAAGCATTGGCTGTGGTGGACTCTTTTTCCACCTTGCCGTTTTCAGGGGATGTCCCTATGACCCCTACAATAGTAAAAATGCTTTGCATTTAAAGATGGCTTACGCCAAATACTTATGCTGTTTTTTGGTTTTGAAGCTCTGTGAGATAGGTGAGGGCATCCTGATATGCATCACGGAATTTCCAACGAATTGTGATGTCTCCACCCTTGTGGACAAGGATACAATCGAGAAGTTCCACAAGCATTGGTCGTGTGAGTTTTTCAATTGTGCCGTATTTTTTGAAATTTGCGATGAAATCGTTTTCGTCAACTGTACCTGTGTGACATTTTTTTATCTGTTCCTGTGTTTTGCTGATTTCTTTTTGAAGAAGTGCAATTTTATCAGTCATATTTGCTTTGAGGAGCAAATATTCGTCTTGACTGAGTATTCCGCATTTGTAATCAGGATAGAGGTCAATCATTGCAGATTTATACTTTTCAAGTTGTGAAGAGTCTTTTTGCAGTTTTCTCTCAAACAGAGTTTCGTCAGTACGGATTTTGCCTGATTGATTTGTGCTCTTGATTACTTCATCCATATCAACAGCAGTTTTTATCATAAATTGAAGAGATTTTAAAACTGCTTTTTCAAGTTTATCAATACGTATGGTGTGACCGTTTTCGCAGGCATCTTTACCTTTTTTTGTTCTCGTAGTACATCTGTAATATTCATAAGTACCATATGAATGAGTGTTAGTCTTTTTGTTAAGTGTATAGTTGCAGTTAGAGCATCTCATAAAGCCTGAAAACAAATCGACAGAGTCAGATTTTGGCGAAATTCGAGTGTTTTTATTGAATAGTGATTGTGCCTTATCAAAAGTATCATGGTCAATAATTGGTTGATGCGTATTCTCAACAATTATCCAATTGTTCTTATCGATACTACGATTTTGCTTGATTTTGTAACTGATTTTTTCGTTTTTACCTTGAACCATATTACCCAAATACATCTCGTTTGACAGTATTCTTCTCACAGTAGAATCTACCCAAAGTGAAGAATTGCTTTGTGGCTTGTAGGTTGGGTTGTTCATTGATTTGTATGCAGATGGATTAGGAATACCTAAAGCGTTTAAGTGTCTTGTAATTGATAAAACACTTTCACCCGAAATGAAACGATTGTAGATATCACGGACAATAGGTGCAGTTTCAGGGTCGATAACAAGCTTGTGATGGTCGTCATCACTTTTTTTATACCCATAACAAGCGAAACTGCCGATAAATTTACCTTGTTGTCTGTTGTGGTTGAGCGTAGCACGAACATTGACAGATGTTGTTGCAGCAAGACTTTCGTTGATGACATTTGTAACACCAACGGAAATACATTGTGTTGCAGCATTCATTGTGCTTGATGCTGTGTCAATACTGTTGTTGAGAGCTATAAATCGGATGTTAAGCCTTGGAAAAATCTCATCAATATATCGTGCAGTTTCACTGTAATTTCGTCCAAGACGAGAAAGGTCTTTAACGATTACACAGTTGATTTTACCTTCGTAAATGTCGTCCATCATTCGCGTAAAATCAGGACGATTAAAGTTTGTGCCTGAAAACCCATCGTCGGTATAAATATCATGAATTTTGAATTCAGGAAACTGCTCAACATAAGATGTTAAAATGTTGCGTTGGTTTGTAATTGAGTTGCTTTCGCTTTTGTCACCATCATCACGGGACAAACGAAGATACAATGCCACCTTGACGGATTCAACCTTCTTGTCAGGGTTGTCCAAGTATTTGTCATATTTTTTATGCATGAAAAAAGCCTCCATATGTAATTTGGAGGCGGTAAGTTGAAAAGATTACTATACCGCCTTTTTCAAAACAAGTTAGTGAAATCGAATGATATTGGACAAAGTATCAGAAAACTTTTGTCCATTACAGTTGAATTCCATTTTAACCGTTACATCGTCCACCTTGAACAGATATGGATTCACCACATCGTCAAGGTACTTGTCAATTCTGCCCGGGAAGGCATAATTAACCAAATCCAAATCTTCAAGATTTTTAAGCGACTTTTTGTCGCAGTCTTGAATACTTGAATTTTGCAAATCGGATAAACGATTTGCTAAATCCGTAGAATTAAAAACATTGTTCATAACTTTTCCATGCAAAAGATTTCGAAGAATACGGTGGTGTTATCATCGTTTTTTCTTTACGGACCGAGCGGCATAAATTATTAAATTGTTGGATTGGTACTTTCATAATACACTGCAGAAATTTGTTTGTCAATAGGTTTCATGAAATATTCACAAATGGCTCTGTTAAGCCATTTACAAACATACAAACATACTTGTAAACAAACATTTTAATCAACAATTTTAATACTTTTTATACCACTTTTATGGTCCTATTATAGCAACAGCCGGGGCCATGGCGGCTCCCATATTGTTGGGGTCTTTTATGCCGTAGTCCATGATCTTACCGAAAATTATTGCTTCTATGCAAGGTGAATCTTCTTTATGGTATGAAATAACAGTTGCTCCCGATGCAGTTGCTGTGCGTTGTGCTGATGGTGGTCGTTGTCCACCGTACTCGAGTGGAAGGCGGAACTGCCTTTCTGCAGATGCAAAATGAGAGGAAGTTGATGCGACGGCTCTTTCCACTACCCGACAATCAACCAACACAGATGCAAGTGCCATTGAAAGAGCCATTGTTGAACAAGCTCCATAAAGACCTAAAAAAGGAATTTGTAGTTCTCTTATGCCAAATGATGTTCCTATACATTGATTAAGCAAGTCTCCTGCCATAATCAGGTCAATATCTTTTGGAGAAAAATCCGCTTTTGCAATAGCTCGTGAAATTGCCTCTTTTTGTAATGCACTTTCACTTTTTTCCCAGGTCGGACAACCATCAATTGTGTCGTCGGGATAAACTTTATCAAAATCCTTTGCCAGAGGTCCTTCACCTTCAGCTTTGCCCACAACTGCGGCAAAACCATAAACCGATGGCTTTGAAGATAGCAAAACAGTATGCTTCCCCAGACGTTCAGCCATAAAATCACTCCTTTTATTTCGTAAATATTTTTCCCTAAAACAAATAAATAATTCAAATGTCATTCATTGACAAAAAAATGTTATTTTGTTATACTTATTTTGATTTTAATTTCAATAAGGATGTTTGAAAAATGAGTGAAAGAAAATTTATTGATGCAGCGTTAAACAAACCCGAACCGGGCGACAGAATTGAATATTTTAATAATATTAAAAGAAGAATGAATGGCTATGTTCTTACAGAAAATCAGAGAAATCAGCCTCAGGCAGGTTATAGCTATGAAATTGATGTTACTGATATGTGGGATGAGTATAAAAAGTTAAAAGAAACTTGTGGATATAAGCTTTCTTTTAACACAATTATTATGAAAGCAATGGTTGAGGGATTAAAAGTAGCCCCAAGACTCAATGCACACATTGATTTTGACCATCTTCGTTGCTGTGGAACTCTCACTATTAAAAAACATATTGATGTTTCAATGCCTGTTATGCTTGATAGTGGTGATACATTTCCTGTTAAAATATGTCATTGCGAAGAAAAAAATCTTCAGCAACTTCAGGAAGAAATTGATGAAATGACATTTAAAATGAAAAATACCGATATTGACGGTGTGCTTTTTGACCTTGTTATTCAAAGAACAGTTGGTTTCCTTCTCAAAGGCCAAATTGTAAAAACCGTTGCACAAAGTGTTGCCGGAATTGTGGGAAAACATAAGATTGGTACGCTTGGTGGCTTCTTTAAGAAAAATGCTACTGATGGTGAAAAAGGTCTTAAATATTATCACTTGAATGAGGGTACGGTTTGTTTTTCAAACTGGGCAGGACTTTATGAAGGTCTTCGCGGATTTGAAACAACATCACCACTTCTTTATCCACAGGTGTTTATGATGGGCGTAGGCGGTTTTATTGAAAAAGATATTCCGTACAGAAATGAAAAAGGCGAGCAGCGCCAACAGCAGCTTACCGCCATCACCGATATGCTGGAACAGGGTGTCGCTGATGTATTTACCAGCGAAAAGTACATGGAATACCTGAAAATCATGTCCAAATTTACTCGTTACAGCACCAACAATACCATTCTCATTTCCATGCAGCGTCCGGAG
>JAZNIQ010000208.1:0-7079 GCA_045577555.1 Candidatus Fimenecus sp. | reverse complement strand
CCTAGTGTTGCCCAGAAGAACCGTCCCCTAGTGTTGCCCAGAAGAACCGTCCCCTAGTGTTGCCCTAGTGTTGATTTGGAAATGTCATTTGTATAAAAATAGCCGATGGAAATTTCCACCGGCATTTTTTAAATATTAAGTTTTATTAGGCTGACTAGATAAATTTGGTACATAAATGCATCGAATACTTATATATGCAATCGTATATATTCTTTGTCTTGTGAAATTTTACCAACAAAAACCGGTCTGCACTCAAGTTTAGGATATTTTTTTATTAAATAATTATATAAATTTAGTGAAATTATTGTGTCTTGTCCTTCAAAGGTTATATTTATATCTTTAAGATTTTTGAATGCATTTTCAGTTAAATAAAGTGGATATCCTAATTTGTTGTATGCAATATCATTTTTGGTTTCATCAAAATATTCATAATTTTTCTTACCACATTTATTGCAGATTTTTATTTCTTCAACGCCATTTACATCAAAAACTGGAGGCAAGATGTGCTGTGGAGTAATTTGATATCCTAAGATTGCACTTTGATGAGAATTGTATATTGGATTGAAATTATTCTTGCTTACGCCAAAATAAATAATATCATTATACATTTTTTCAGAAACACCATAATATCCTATATCTAAATAATAGTAGTCTTTTTTTGAAAAGTTTGACTTTGGATATTCTAAATCTTTTGTTTGTAAGTCATAACATTCACAAAAATCACAACTGCTTGTAAAGAAGTCTGAAACACCTTTATTGTTAGCAAGATAACATATTTGAACAAAATTCAAACTGTAGGCAATTGCATCACGGCAATCACCCCATATTTTCTCTGCATATGTCACTAATTCTAATCCTCCCTTATTTTTTCCAATTTTGTTTAAACCATTTTAATGCAGCTTTCTTTAGTTCTGGCATATCGGAATAAACATAATTAATTGCTTTTTCCATTTGAGAATATGTAACCTTTTTATAATTTGTACCATATGGTATCGCTTTTCTCCATCGGTTTGTAATTGTTTGGTGAAGTTCTTTTGTAATTGGAATACTTAAAAATGCATCTGTGTTTTTGCACTTTTTAAAGATGCTAGCAAATCTTTTTTCAATAATATGATGTATTTCAATTCCTTTTACACCTTTAAATAATTTCTTTAAACTTTTGTATGCACCTGCAGTTAGATATTTAGTGCTTTTAAAATCGTTGACTTTACTTGCAACTTTTAAAGCAACTTTGCCGCCTTTTACAGTATATGAACCGGGCACAAAAGGAATAAACGTAGATGCCACATCCCAAACTAGATATCCTAAATTAATCCATGATGGTGATTTAATTAGTTCATAAGCACTCCACCCAATGCCTGCAATATCTAAAATTGTTTCTAACGCATACCCACGAGGGTCTACATTCATTATGGGATTGTTATTGCAATAAGCAAATAAGTTTGCACCTAGTAAAGAGCCTTGTGTTGCAATTGCAATCTGAGTATCATCAGTATTTATAAATCTACCGATTTTAGGTGAGTAGTAACGACTCTGAAGATAATATAAACCTGTATCGTAATCATAACAGTAACCACGATATGCAAAAGGTAAAAACTTCTTCATAAGTTCAATTGTGTCACTATCCCCAGCACCTACAAATTGATCAAATTCGCCCCAAGCATTATACACATAGGTTAAAACTGTTTCACCGGACTCATTTATTACAGAAATAATATCGCCTTGAATATTCTTAAGATACAAATATGTTGTATCATTGTTGAGAATGAATCCCTGTGGTGTGTCAAATGCATCGTAAATGAATTTGACAGCATAGGATGATGGTGTATTATTTTGATATGTTGTATAAATTTGATTGACAAGTTTACCATTTGCCCAAGTATAATCATACTCTTCAGTTAGAACACCATTAACATAAATATTCTTTTTGTGTCTTAAACCATTTTCATCGTAATTGTATTCAATTCTAGTTGTTTCATAAGTGTTTTTATCTGTTATTTCATATGAATCAAGTTGTCTTCCACTCCAATTTAATGTTGCTCCCATTAATGAACGTGGATTACCAATATCATCATAATCGATGGTGACACCATTATACTTAATGAGTTTATCTGTCCAGGTATCGTTATAAGTATAATTTATAGTAGATAAAGCAGTACCAAGCGTGCCTGTTCTATATGCATAAGTCGATTTTGATAAAATATTACCTGCATTATCATAAGTGAATGTATATGAGCGTCTTGGACTGGACACATTATCGTTATATCTTACAAGCTGATTCAACTCGTCATAAACATAACTATAACGCAGGTTTTCGCCACCTTCAGCATCATATTCATATTCAGCAATGATGTTACCATTACTATCATAATCGTATGAGAAACCATAATATTCGGCAAGATTTTCCTCTAATATATTTGTTCCATTATACACCTTGTTGACATAGGTTTCAATACGATTGGATGATTTGTTGTTATCATATTCAGAATAGGTGTACTCTGTCTTAATTGCAGCGAATGAGTTTTCAGAATTAGTATCGTTTGCGCTTTCAGTTTTAACTACACTTTCAGTATATCTGCCAAACCAATCCTGTTCAGCAATAGTGCCTATTGTTTTACCATTTGTTGCTGTGACATCACTTTTTTCTGTAGTTGTGCCTGTTGCAATATCATAAGTGCTATCATACGACTTTGTATTGTATGTTACTCCACCAATTGTTTCAATAAAATCTCCGTCGTCGTTTATGTATGATGAATAGATAAAGTTATTATTGAAATCAAGGATATCAGTTCTATCATCTGTATATCGAATAATTCTGCTGTCAGTTGCTGAAATTTCTGTAAGACCACCGAATGAATCATAAGTATAAAGGAATTTTGTTTCGCCATTTACGATAATTTCAGTAATATTACCTAAACCGTCATACTGATATTCAGTTGTAGTAGTTGCAGAAGCGCTATTATAATATGTTGAAGAAACAATTCGGTCACGATATTCATTCTCACCGTACACATAA
This sequence comes from Candidatus Fimenecus sp., assembly GCA_045577555.1. GTDB lineage: Bacteria > Bacillota > Clostridia > Oscillospirales > Acutalibacteraceae > Fimenecus. The sequence continues at coordinate 4,063 of JAZNIQ010000208.1, read as the reverse complement.
GAAATAATAGGCTGTGCACCAACTGAAACTTGAGTTAACTGTCCCCAAAGGTCATAGGAAAGATTATAAGAGAAACCATTATGAGTGATTGCAGTTAACTTATCATTCACATATGTGTAACTTGCTGAACTGTCACCCAATGATACTTGTATTAATGAACCGTTGGCATCATAGGTGTAGGATGTTTTATTTCCTTTAGCATCAGTAATAGCATTGAGTAAGCCATTAAGTAAATTGTAATCATATGTGACTGTGTTTCCGTCTTCATCAGTTTCAGAAACAAGATAATTACCATCTTGGGAGTACAGTGCTAATGTCTGAATAGTTTTAATTCCGTCAAAGCTACGGTTTGATGTAATATTGCCGAAAGAATCTTTTTCTGTAATGCTACTTCTTCGCTGACAAGGAACACAACCGCAAAGTACTTCACTTTCGCAGGTGCAAGTGCAATCAATCTCTTCACAATCCTCGCAAGGACAAGTTTCTGTATCTTCAGTTGTTTCTTCGTCAGTGAAAACAACTGCATTTTCGTCTTTTGTGAGTTCAATGTTTGAAACTAATGCTGAATTTGTGTTTTTAGAATATCGGATAAAAACTGTAACTTCTTCACAATCACCTTTAAGTGCAAAACTCTGTGCGGCAAACTGCCAATCATCAAGATTTTCTGAGAAAGGAACTATAATTTTTTCTGTTAGAGTTTCTGTGGTTCCGTCTTCATTCTTTACGTCGTAATTATATGCAACTTCAATTTGTGCATAACGGTCATTGGTAAAATTGAAAAGTTTGCTGTTACTCGAATCTGCAATTTCTTCAATAATCCACGGATTATCAGTAAAAGAATTCACGAATGCTGCTTGTAACCATCCGCCGATTGTAAACACATCATCTTTTTTACCATCAATTTTTACTGTTTTGTAAATAGTGTTTTCAGCATCAACTCCGCCTGTGAGAGAAATCGCTTTTGATGCTATACCGTTGATTTCAGCATCAACAATTGAATACACGGAAGATTCTTCCCATTTTTCAAAGTTATTTCTGAACCCGCCATTTTCAATGTAATTGTATTCATTTGCCGAACTTGCTTGTTCAAGTTGAACATTATCAATATAGAAAGTACCTTTACTGCTCTTGAATCCGAATTCAACAACAATTTTCTTTGTGTTGCTTGGCGCATCAATTGTTACTGAATATCTTTGCCATTCTCCACCTGTGGACTCAACAGGGATGGATTCAGTTTTTGTCTTTGTGTTTGAACTATTATATGACGAAACATTTAAGTAAAGTTTTCCGCTGTTCGTTTCGTCTGACTTAATATAAGCTGAGAAGGTATATTCTCCGCCTGATAAAACGTCAACAGTCTGTTTTTGATAAACAGTTGTATTACTTGTTTTGGTAGCAGTATATACATATTCACCCCAATATGCATCAGTTGATGTTGTTCTTTCAAATGCGGAACTTGAATTTTCCCAATACTTTGCACGACTTGTACTTAAAGGGTTGTATTCTGTTTCAAAGCTCGGGTTAAGCAACAGATTTTCAGCATTTGCACGATAATCTGATGTGCCTACAAAATAAATTTCGTCGGTAGATGGTGAATCAGCCATAAGATAATTTCCATTGCTGTCAATTGTGTAGAGGAGAGTTCCATTGCTTCCGAACTGATATATTTCGTAATTGCCGTTACCGTCTGTGAGTTTAATTTGTGAAGTGCTTAAACGTTCATATGTAATGTAGTTGCCGTCAATGTATTCTCTTCCGTCAAATGCCTGTTCGGTAACTTTTGTAATTCTGCCATCAGAATTATAAGTATAAACAACACGGTAACCATCAATGTTTTCCATTGATGTCATATTACCATTTGAATCGTAAGTATATGTTACTGTTTTGCCGTCAGGATATGTTACACCCGTTAGGTTTCTGTTTACATCGTGAGTATAACTAACCTCAAGAGGCAAATTAGTTGTACCTGCAGTAATTGCAGTGCCGTTTTTAGAGTAACACTTAATTTTAGTTAAAAGATTAGTTGTTGCATCATAAACATAATTGTACTTTCGGCCAACACCGTCAGTTATGTAATCAATTCTGCCAAAATAATTGGGATATTCATAATAAACAGAGATTTTTTGTTCGGGCTCATCAGGGTTTGAAACGTTTTTCAGGTATCCGTTTGAATAAAATCTTTCTATATAGCCGTCGGGTCGGGTAATCTGCAAATAATCAAATGTGGTTGAGTATGTTCCGTCTTCTTTTGCAACAAATTCCGCTGAATATCCGCTTTCGCCATAAATATCCGCATTAGTTTCTGTTAAAACAGGTTTGCCATCTTCGTCAGTTGACAAATCAAAGGTGATAAGTGAACCTTTATCGGTATAATATAATATTTGTTCATCAGAAATTGATGCGACCATACGATGATAATTTGGCATCCAATCCAATCCGCAATAGAAGTCTGTTGAAGTTGCTCCTGAATACTTTGCCAAGAACTCTTGTGATGGATTATATGTCATACCTACTGTTACAGGCATAATGTTACCGTCGATAGACAAGTCGTCACGAATAACTGAAAGGGACTGTGTGAAATCATTTACATAACCTGTTCCTGCTCTGCCTGCGGACGGGCTGTGATAATCAAAATATTCGCTGTTGCCTGCAACATCAATAAAGTCAATTATCATAATTGTTGTGTTGGTTTGAGATGTTGAAGCACCGTTGGTCGCAAATAAGCCATAGTAGCCTTCATTACCTGCAACTACGGCAAATCCATTATTATCTTCTCCGTTAAGCCAATCATTTAATGGTTTTGTAATATTAAAATGTACATAACACGCGGAATTTAATGAGATTTCTGCATTTGGCGAAATATGATAATCAATAACCTCATTTTCAAGTTCTGGTTTTGTTGCATAAGTAACTGTTGTTAAATCAACAGGTTCAGCAATTTTCTTTGCAAGAGCATAACCACCAGCTGAAAGACTGTTAAACAAATACTGTGCTTCTGTAACAACAAGATTGGTTCCGAAACTTTTAATTGCATTAACATCAATTTTAGTATATATCTCTCCTAAACGCGTTTTTCCTGATTCGTCGGTATGATTACCAACTACACCCGTAATCTCATTATAATGATTTTCATAAGGAGAATCTTCATCTTCACTATAATCGAATACAAAAGTATCTTCTACCCAACCACTATTATGCATTCCCACCATGATTGCAGGGTCAATGATAATGGGATAAACGCGGTCAGAACTGCTTGTCCAATTAATTGACGGTGCATATTCAAGTGTTACTGTACCATTAGCATTTTCAGTTAATGAAACGCCAATGTCGTATGAAAATGCAAAGTTAGCATCTGTCATTACAGGACGTGGAATAGTGAATTTAATATCGCCATTGTTATCTTTGAAGATAACGCTACCATCGTCTTGCTTTTCTGCATTTAATCCGTTTGTTTCAAAGGTGAATGTGTATGTATCTTTTACGCTTTCTTTGTTTGAAACGATAATATTCTCTTTGATTGAGTTGGGAGTAACGATATACTGCAAATTGGTGTTATCTGCAATATCGTTATATGTAACTGATGATTGAGTTTGCGCTATAGCATCATCTGCATCGGCAATTTCAGTATCACCGACTACGATACCATTTTCAACAACTGCAGAACTATTCTCAATATCGTCGATACTGAATGAAAGCTCATAGCCGTTTTTCTCAACAGTTAAGGCTTTGTCTTCATCAATATTCTTGGGAAGTTCCACATTGAAAAGACTGCTTAAATTTGTATAAAAATTTTCATCAAGAATCATTGAATTGTTGATTTCTTCCCATACACCATTTTCAAGATAGTGTAATGGTTCTTCTGTCATAACTGCAGTATATGTACCATTACTTTTCTTGTAAACTTTTGTGTACTCATCTCGTTTTTCTTTAACTTCATAAAGTATTTCTGTGTCTGAATTGCTTTCTGCGCGTGTAGGATTATTCAAGACATCTTCAATAAACTCTTTTTGTGCAAGTGCATTAGTAAAGGTTTCTGCCATTACCTGTAATGGTAATATCTGTA
>JAZNIQ010000207.1:0-4746 GCA_045577555.1 Candidatus Fimenecus sp. | reverse complement strand
GTAACAATTGCTACACCACAGCCTGTAAAAATAGGATTATTACTCATAATTAATTTCTCCTTAATTGGAAATTAGTCCATATAACCTTCTGCGCAAAGAAGTTCTGCCATCAGAACTGCTCCGCCAGCTGCACCACGAAGAGTGTTATGTGAAAGACATACAAATTTATAGTCATATTGTGTATCCTCACGAAGACGACCAACAGAAATAGCCATACCACCCTCAAGGTCACGCTGATGCTTTGTCTGTGGCATGTTATCTTCTTCAAAATAGTTGAGGAAATGCTTTGGAGCATGTGGAAGTTCTAATTCCTGTGCACGGCCAGCAAAATCTTTCCATATATTTAATATTTCTTCTTTTGATGGTTTATTCTCAAACCTTACGAAAACTGCACCCATATGACCATTTGAAACAGGAACGCGAATACACTGAGCTGTAAAGTTTGGAGAAGTTGCAGGTACAATTTCATCACCTTCAACTTTTCCCCAAATTTTAAGTGGTTCTTTTTCACTCTTTTCTTCTTCACCGCCAATGAATGGAATTACATTGTCAACCATTTCAGGCCAAGTTTCAAAAGTTTTACCAGCACCTGAAATTGCCTGATATGTGCAAACAAGAACATCTTTAATACCAAATTTTGAAAGAGGGAAGAGAGCAGGAACATAACTCTGAAGTGAACAGTTAGATTTAACTGCAATAAATCCTCTTTTTGTGCCAAGTCTTTTTCTCTGTGCAGGAATAATTTCAGCATGTTCCGCATTAAGTTCAGGAACAATCATTGGAACATCAGGAGTGTGTCTGTGAGCACTATTATTTGAAATAACCGGGCATTCAGCTTTAGCATATGCTTCTTCCAACGCTTTAATTTCATCTTTTTTCATATCAACAGCACAAAATACGAAATCAACCTGTGAAGCAATCTTATCAATATCTGCGGTTGCATCCATAACAACAATATTCTTCATTGTTTCTGGAATTTCAACATCCATACACCATTTTGAACCAACAGCATCTGAATATTTTTTACCGGCTGAACGTGGACTTGCTGCTAAAACCTTTACTTCAAACCATGGGTGATTATCAAGAAGCGTCATAAAACGCTGTCCAACCATACCTGTCGCACCAATTACACCTACATTGTACTTTTTCACTTGAAATTACCTCCAAAAAATGATAATATATCATTTGTCATAAAAAATCAGTAATGATTATGCCACCATTACTGAATAAATACCAAAAGTATTATTGACAAACGTCTATAATACGAAAGCACTCCATCAATTAATGATGACAGTTGCATTACTATTAATAATACAACCAGAAAAACAAAAATCCCAAGCCCTGTTTTTCTTCGGCAACAAAGCCTTTCTCATTTTATCAAAAACCCTTGGGAGTTTCAAAAATGATACTGATATTTGTTGCACCTCAATCGCTTTAATATAATACCATTATAGAAGCGAAGTGTCAAACATTTTTAATATTTTCTATATTTTCATGGAGAAACATAATGAAAAAATCTGATTTTTACTACGATTTGCCCAAAGAATTGATAGCACAAACTCCAATCGAACCTCGTGACCAGTCACGAATGATGGTTTTATCTAGAAATAATCATACAATAGAACACAAACACTTTTTTGATTTTATTGATTATTTAAATCCCGATGATTGCCTTATCCTTAACAATACCAGGGTTTTACCTGCCCGAATGTATGGTATAAAAAAAGACACAGGTGCAATTGTAGAATTTTTACTTTTAAATAATCTCGGTAACGACCGTTGGGAAACAATTACGGGACCGGGAAAACGTGCTAAAATTGATACAGAGTTCACCTTTGGCAATGGAATTTTATCTTGTAAAATAGAAGATGTTCTGGAAAACGGAAACAGAATCGCAAAATTTAATTATGATGCTTCAAATATATATGAAGTTTTAGATAAAGTTGGTGAGATGCCTTTACCGCATTACATTACAGAAAAATTAGAAGATAAAGAGCGTTATCAAACAGTTTATTCCAAAGAATTAGGTTCTGCTGCTGCACCAACTGCCGGACTTCATTTCACCGATGAAATTATGTCTAAAATTCAACATAAAGGAATTAAAATTGGCTATGTTACTTTACATGTTGGTATTGGCACATTTCGTCCTGTTAAGGCAGAAAATATTGAAGACCATGAAATGCACTCTGAACATTATCATATTCCCAAAGAAACTGCTGATTTAATAAACGAAACTAAGAAAAAAGGTGGCAGGGTGGTTGCTGTTGGAACAACTTGTTGCAGAACACTTGAAAGTGTTATGAACAGTCAGGGTGAAATGAAAGAATTTAATGATTGGACAAGTATTTTTATTTATCCTGGTTATAAGTTTAAATGTATCGATGCGCTGCTTACAAATTTTCATTTACCTGAAAGCACATTAATTATGCTTGTATCTGCATTATACAACAGAGAAGATGTTTTAGAAGCTTATAAGACTGCAGTTAAAGAAAAATACAGATTTTTTAGTTTTGGCGATTGTATGTTTATTTATTAAGGAGATTTTATGTATAAACTTATTAAGAAAATCGGAAATGCAAGACGAGGCGAGTTCCATACGGTTCACGGTGTGGTACAAACACCTGCATTTATGAATGTTGCAACTCAAGGAGCGATTAAAGGTGGTGTTTCTGCTTACGATTTAAAAGATATTGACTGTCAGGTTCAATTGTGCAATACATATCATTTGCATTTAAGACCAACAGATGCTCTTGTTCGAGAAATGGGCGGATTACATAAATTTACAGGCTGGGATGGACCTATTCTTACTGATAGTGGTGGATTTCAAGTGTTTTCTCTTTCTTCTTTAAGAAAAATTAAAGAAGAAGGTGTATATTTTTCTTCACATATTGATGGTCACAAAATTTTTATGGGTCCAGAAGAAAGTATGCAGATTCAGTCAAACCTTGGTTCAACAATTGCAATGGCATTTGATGAATGTGTTGAAAATCCTGCAAAATATGAGTATTCTAAACAATCCTGTGAACGTACTACAAGATGGCTGTATCGTTGTAAAGCTGAAATGGACAGACTAAACTCATTACCTGATACGATTAATAAAAATCAAATGCTTTTTGGAATAAATCAAGGTTGCACATTTGATGATTTACGTATTGAACATATGAAAGAAATAGCAAAACTTGACTTAGATGGCTATGCAATTGGCGGTCTTGCTGTTGGTGAACCAAAAGAAGATATGTATCGCATTATTTCCGCTGTTGAACCATATATGCCTGTTGATAAAATCAGATATTTAATGGGTGTTGGTACACCTGGTAATATATTGGAAGCAGTTAGAATGGGAGTTGACCTTTTCGATTGTGTTATGCCAAGTAGAAATGCTCGGCATGGTCATCTTTTTACTGATGCAGGAATAATTAATATTAATAATAAAAAGTATGAAAAAGATGATTTACCAATAGACCCTGAATGTAATTGTCCAACTTGTCAGAAACATTCAAAAGCTTACATAAGACATCTTTTTAAAGCACAAGAAATACTTGCTATGCGGTTGTGTGTAATACATAATCTTTATTTTTACAATAATTTAATGTCAAAAATTCGTGATGCACTTGATAATGATACATTTGAGGAATTTTACTACAAATATGTAAATAGATTAGATACAAGAATTTAAAAAAATAGTAAATTTTGTAAAATAACTTGCAAAATCAGTAAATATTATGTATAATTACAAAGTTATAATTTAATTCAATATTTGGAGGATTTTAAGATGAATGAGTTTTTAACATTTGCTATGACAGCTGCTGGCACTGAGGGTGCAGAGGGTGCTGCAGGCGGCGGTTCAATGCCAATGATTTTAATGATGGTTGCACTTTTTGCAGCAATGTATTTTTTTACAATCAGACCACAGAAAAAGCAGCAAAAAATGGAACAGGAAATTCGTGAAAATACACAGATTGGTGACGAAATCACAACAATTGGTGGTATTTGTGGCAAAGTAGTATCTGTAAAAGATGACACAATAGTTATTGAAACAGGTTCTGATAGAGTTAAAATTAAATTTAAAAAATATGCTATTCAGACAAATCATACTGCAAACGAAAAAATTCAGGCAGAGCGTGAAGCTGCAAAAGCTGCTATGCAGGAAAAGAAAGCAAAAAAGTCAAAGAAAGATAAAGACGCAGAATAATTATCATAAATATAAGCTTCCCCTCATATTCTTAAATGAATGTGAGGGGTTTTTCTATGCGTAAAAAAAATAACAAACCACAAAAAGCCTTATCTTTATCATATAAAACAATTCTTGGATTATTATTCTCTACTGTAATTGGTTTTATTGCTACGATAATTATATCTTTAATATTTTCTTTTATTCTATCTAAATCACCTGAAATAACAGGATTATCGAGCATTTACTTTATTGTAAGTATAATTGTTGGCGGTTTGATTTGTGGATTTATCAGTACAAAAATTTTATCGCTTAAAGGCATATTTTCAGGTCTTATAAGTTCTGTTCCGCTAAGTGTGTTTGTTTATTCTTTAATGTTTTTTATTTCTAATGGTAAATTAAATATTTATTCATTTATTATAGTTTTTTTAATTTTACTTAGTACAACTATTGGCGGTATTATTAGTGCAAATACAAAACGAAGAAAATAAATAAAGAAGGAATATTTAACATGACAAAAGTAATTAATTTAAGAAAAAAACATAAAGTTAATTTTAAAACTATAAATAAAACAC
>JAZNIQ010000206.1:0-3615 GCA_045577555.1 Candidatus Fimenecus sp. | reverse complement strand
AGCTTTCATTCTTACATCAACTTTGTTTTCTGCCCACCAAATTGTACCATATTCAGGTGTCTGTGCAATTTTCTTCATCCAAAGAGTTTTAAGGATTGGAGCAAATGGTTTAGCAAGGAAAGCCAATTTATAGAATGACTCAACCTTATCCATCATACTCTTGAAATACTGCTTAACAGGAATATTTGCACGGAAGTGGCAATATTCTTCAAGCTTATCACCGTCATAATACCACTGTCCATGGAAATTACGGGTTGTAAACCAATGTGGCTCAAAGAGTTTCTTAGGTGAACCAAGACCCAGTGTACCAAGAAGAAGCTCTTCAAATTCAAAGTTAGTAATTCTGTATTCTTCACCAGAACCGATGTTATAGAAGTTTCTCCAGAATTCTTCAGGAATATCATCACCACAAACATTTGCAAGAAGACGACCTGAATCCTCAACAGTTGCCCATTCAAGAACACCGTTAATCGGAACATGGTACATAATAGGTTCAAGGTTTTTAAGAATTTCAGGATAAAGGATACCCGACTGACGAAGAGATACCCAATATTTAAGACCTGATTCAGCAAAAACAGCCTCAGCCTTAATTTTACTAATTGCGTAATGGTCATAAACACTTACCTTAAGTGGGTCACCTGTTCTTCCCCAATGAATAGGAGCGTTTCTGTCACCTGTTTCAGCAACCGTACCTATGTAAACAACCTTAACAGCATTAGGATTTGGCTGTGCCTTAACAGCATTAACAATATTCTGTGCTGCAGATACATTTGTTTTCTGTGTTTTAACAGGATAATAGTCAGCTGCAGGTGAAACCATACCGCCAACATGAAGAACATAATCTGCACCTGTTACCATTTCAAGAACATCTTCATAATTTGTAAGGTCGCCCCAAACAAGTCTAACAGCAGGGTCATTTTCATAAGCTGCGAACTTGTCACGATTTTTCTTACTGTCTCGGTTAAGCACAACAATGTTGAACTTATCTTTTTTTGCATACAACTCTTTAAATCCAGCCCATCCCATTGTACCTGATGAACCAGTAAGAGCTACGGTTTTTTTCTGCATAGGAATACCCCCATCTTATATAAATTCATACAAAATAATTATATATTTTTTTAACATATTTTGTCAATAGAAATAACTGTAGATTGACACTTCTTTAACAAAAATCAAGAAAATGGTCATTATCTTTAATAAAAAATCCTCTTGAAGCAGACACAAGAGGATTCAATCTTTATTTTAATACAAATTCCAACACAACGGGGTTATGGTCTGAATACACAAAATCAGTTTTAATATTTTTCACCATAGATGTTTCAACATTATCGGTAACCAGAAATCCGTCAACGATAAATGTTGGGTTCCCCTCTTTATATGGCACGTCACAGTTGCGACAAGTGGGAATGAGATTTTCATCATCATATTCAGCGCATCTCTTTATACAATCAGGCAAAAGTTCAATCGGAAATGGTTGAGCCCAACCAAAATCCACAGTTTGACCACCATTAAGTTTTTGTGTGGAGTCACCTGTAAAATCGTGGTTAAAATCTCCACCACAAACACAGTAATTGCCTTTTTCATACTCAGATTTCATATCCTCAAAAAGCATTGTCATCTGTGCTGTTCTGATTTCGTCGCTACCACCATATGCAGACATATGAACATTATATATAACAAGTTCTTTTCCATTTTCAACAGGTAATCTTGAAACGGAATAACACCTGTCCAAATCCAAAAACTTGCTTACACTTTCGGAAATCGGCAAACTTCTTCTTAATGCTGAAGATATGTTAAATTTACTTAAAGTAAGTATTCCGGCTTTTGATGCACCATGGGGCTCAGTAAAAGGATACATCAAAAAGGCAGAATTATAATTCACAGCAAATGCACCTGAAAAAGTTGAAAATCTTTTTTCAAGTATTTCCCGCTGATTTATATGATAACTTCGTGTAGAGTCAAAATCAACTTCTTGAAAAAGTATAAAATCGGGGTTTAAACCCTCTGCAACATCAGCAGCATTTTCTATACATTTTATCACACTCTGTTCGCTTTCAGCCCAACTCTGTTTTCCGCCATCCATAAAGAATGTGAAGTCCTGTGTGTATGCACCAAAGCCAAGATTTTGAGTTACTATTGTATATTTTTCTCCAACTTTTACGGACGCATCATACCCTGTTTTTGACGGAGTGAGATAATGATTATCCTCAATTCGTGAATAACTTAAAAGCACATAGCCGAGATATGCGCCAACAACCATAACAAAAACAAGTAATACACTTATAATTATTCTTAAAATCTTTTTGTTTCCTTTTTTCTTCACAAATATTCACCTGCTTTCAATTAAAGTGTATATTTTTTACAAAATAACTCTTACTTGTAATCTATCATTTTTTCAACAGCATCCGCCATAATCTTATGGCCAAGGTTTGTTGGATGAATAGCATCTATCGCAAGGTCTTTGGGTGCAATAGTTTTTTGTGCCTCATAAAAAACCTGTTGCATATCAACGACTTTTGCACCATTTTCAAGAGCCATATTTTTAAGTACTTCACGGAATTCATCAAGTGTTTTATGAAACGACAGTTTTTCCTCTACAGAGTCAATCATAAATGGCATTAAGTAAAGGATTTGTGTGTCAGGCAATTCTGCTTTGAATCGTCTGTAGATTTCACGGATATGTGGCTCCATTGGTCGTACAAGTGGTGGATACTGCTCCGGTACATAATTTTCCCAAGCGTCATTAACACCTATAAGCATAATGATTATATCTGGTTTTAAGTTGATGCAATCCTTTGTAAGGCGGTCATAAAGATGATATGTACGGTTACTTGCAATGCCTTTAATTTCCACTTCTATATCTTTACTGTACTTTTTAAATCTCTTTTTCAGTTGTAAAGCATATATATTTTTTCCTTTTATATTTTTGTTAAAACGAAAATTGAATTTCGGGTCAGTTATACTGTCACCAAGAAATAAAACTTTACTGTCTTTCTTTACTTGAATTTTTTCCATAATATCACCCCTTACATTTAATAAGTAAATTATACCATAAAAACAAAATGAACTCAATAATAAGTCAAGTAAAAAATGACAACTCCCCACCAATCACTCGATGGGGAGTCTTTTATTTATTTAAAGATCGGAAGTTTAAAATCAATGAAACCCTTTGCACCGAACACAAGGTAAATTACATCGTTGAGACCTTTGAGTCCAACATTGAGAATAATATCTATTAATTCAGGTTCTGCTTCAGGTTCATAAACACCGATTTCAACAAGCATTGCGTAAACCTCGTCCATCAATGCTTCGTCATTTTCAACATCATTGACTGTTCTCTTTGTCATTGCATCTGCTTGTGCAATAATTGATTCTTGTTCTGCAGTGAGAACATAACCTGTTTCCTCACAATATCTTTCAAGGTCTTCTTTATAATTCTTAAGACGCTTTAAGTTTCTTGCACCATTGAACTGAGGATAATAATATTCTCCGTCAGGATTGTCGCAACTATCAACTGTTGTTACGTGACCGGTTGCAAGGTTAAGAGCAAGTGAAAGAGCGGTGTTATTGTATTCAAGCTCGTGTTTTTGCTCATAGAAATACCATGTGGAGTCC
>JAZNIQ010000205.1:0-6578 GCA_045577555.1 Candidatus Fimenecus sp. | reverse complement strand
CATTACAATTGCTCTTTTATTCACTCTATGTACTATATCACATACTTTTTCGATTTCGTCCACAGAAATCGTGTGACGGAGTGAGTAACCACGTGAACGCTGAATATAAACCATTCTCACGCTTTTATCTCGTGCAGCATCCTCAATAGCATCATAATCAAGTTCATCGTTCTCAGTTAAGTCAACCTGAGCATAAGTTATACCAAAATCTGCAAGTGTACCTTCTCCCATATTTTTACCGCCAAGACCAATTGTTGAGTGAAGTGTATCATATGGTGTTCCAGAAACACAAAGCATGGTGTCTTTTGGACGAAGAATACCATAAAGACAAACTGCAAGCGTATGTGTTCCGCTTGCTAAAGCACCTGAACGGATAATTGCGCTTTCTGCACCAAAAATATCCGCCGTAAGTACATCTAGCTTTTCTCTGCCCTTGTCACCGTAACCATAGCCTGTTGAGGTGTTGAAATCTGTTTCATCAACTCTGTTTCTGATAAATGCAGAAAGCACCTTCTGTTGATTATATTCAGTTATTTCGTCAATTCTTCCGAAAACGGCTTCTGCCTTTTTCAATGCCACGGAAGAAATTTCTTTTACTTGCTCACTAAATTCAAAAAACATTTTGCATTATCCTTTGTAATCATATATTTCTTTAACGATTTCAAAACCGCATTTTTTATAAAAGTCTAAATTGTGTTCTTTAGACACAAGATATACATTTTCATTAATTGAAAGGTTTACTAATTTATTAACTATCAACTTTCCATACCCTTGTCCACGATATGCTTCACTTGTAAACACATCTGTTATTAAAGATATTTTTTGACTAAACGTGATAAATCCACCACAAGCAATATGATTATCTTGAATTACAAATGCGCCCTCACATTTACCCATGCTGTTGAGCAACATTTTAAAGGCTACAATTTCATTGTGCTTTTTCCTATCAGCATCGTTCAAGTCCTTGATTTTCCAATACTCAGTCTTGTCAACACCTTTTTCACAGTTATTACGAGATGCAGATTTTCTTAATAGATATTTTTTGTCTATTTCTCCATGTTTATCATCTGTTATGAATCTTAATTCTTCTTTGTCAGTATTTTCATCAGCAAAAACATGAATTTTTCCGCTTTTACTTGTGGCTACAACAGCTGTAATCTGTCCGTTTTTATCATATTGCACCCATACAACACCATCATTCAGCCGTATTCCGTCACAAAGTCCGGTCATAGCAATAAAAGATGCATAATCATCCATACCTAGATAGTCAAAAATTGACTTATCAATAAACTCAAGGGATTTAACCATTCGCAAACTCCTCAAGTAAAGCTTTTGAAAGTTTTTTTACGCATTCCATATCTTTTTTTGAACCAACGGAAGATGCCGAGTGAATATATCTGCAGGGCAATGACACTGCAACAGTTTTTATTCCGCCGACTGCCTTATGAATTGCCGATGCATCGTTACCACCTGCGACAACCGTTTTTGTCTGGTTGGCAATTCCATTTTTATCAGCAATTTCTCTTGCCCTTTTGTATAAATCCTTATTGTAAATTGTGCCCTTATCCATAAAAGACACTACTGCGCCGTTACCAACCTTACAAACTTTTCTGTTTTCCGATGTATCTGGAATATCAGAAGCCGTTGTTGTTTCAATGACAATAGCATAATCAGGCTTAACAGTATATGCAGATGTGGTAGCACCACGCGTACCAACCTCTTCCTGTACTGTAAAAACGCAAGTATAGTCAAATTCTGACTTTTCTTGTAAAAGCTCAAGCATAATTCCACAGCCAAGACGGTCATCAAGCGCCTTTGACTTAATCATATCGTTACCGAATTCAATATAATCTGACTCAAAGTATCCAAAATCACCAAGGCTTAGACTATTTTCTGCTATTTCTCTGCTCTCGAACCCAAAATCAACACACACATCTGTAATTTCAGGGATTTTTTTCGCCTCGTCTTTTGAGCATTGATGGATTGCTTTGCCACCTACAACTCCTGTATGACCATTTACGGTAATCTTTTTGCCAAAAAGAGCAGAATTATCAATTCCGCCCACATTAGCAACATAGACAAAACCATCATCATTAATATAAGTGACAATAAAGCCAACCTCATCCATATGTGCAAAAAGTGCAACCTTGTTTTGTGGTTTACTCTCACCCTTTTTATTAACTATCAAATTTCCTATCGGGTCAACTGAATATTCGCAATCTTCAGGCAATTCAGAGATTATGAAATCTCTCACTTCTTTCTCGTCCCCTGATGTGCCGTTAAGCAAACAAAGGGTTTTTAAAAGTTTAAAATTCACAGTCTCACACCCTTTCCAAAAACTCAGCAATCAATTTTGCACAGGACTCAATATCTCTTATATCAACAGTTTCAACAGGCGTGTGCATATATCTTAAAGGAATTGACACCAATACAGATGGTATTCCACCCTTTGAGATTGTAATATGGTCTGCATTTGTGCCTGTGCGACCATTCATAATTTCTTTTTGATAAGGAATATCTTTTTCTTTTGCAATATTTACTAGAAGGTCAGTATATCGTCTGTCAAGTATAGGTGCATATCCAATCATTGCTCCGCCATTCATTTTGCCACACTCACTCGCCTTTGAATCAGGAGTAGTTGCAAAACTTACATCAACGGAAACAGACAAATCAACATCCACATTATATGATGAACAAGTTGCACCCGTGCCGCCTGTTTCTTCCTGTGCTGAACAAACAAAAGTAATTTCATTGTCTGTTTTTGTGTATTCAAGAGCCTTTAAAAGAACAGCAATTCCACCACGGTCATCAATATATGGACAAGAAATCCTGTTTTCATTAAGCACAGAAAAGTTTTTTCTGAATGATGCTCTGTCTCCAACAGAAATGACTTTTTCTGCATCTTCTTTTGACATACCTATATCCACAACGGCAGTACCATCAGTTGAAACAGAATTCTCCCCATCTGACAAGTGCGGTGGCACAGTACAAACCACACCATAAACATCTTCTTTTCCGTGGAAAGTCAATTCCATGCCCGCAACAGTGCGCATATCAACTCCACCAACTTTTTGCACACGGATAAAACCATCATCAGTAACTCCCGTTACAACAAAACCGATTGTGTCAAGATGTGCATCAAGAAGAATGTGTTTTCCTTTGCCTTTTTTGTGAATAATAATGTTTCCGGCTACATCGGAAGAAACATCTCCATACAGTGAAAAAAGCCCCTTGAGTGCTTCAAAGGAGCTGTTTTCTTCCCCCGCAACACCTGCAGGAGAAGTTAATTTTTCTAAAAGTTCAATAGTTGTCATTTGTATCAACCTTAATTTTAAAAAAGTATTCTCAAAAGAACATATTTACATTTTTGAGCAGATTATACTTCTACTCCTCCGACTGGTCTGATAATCAGAACATAACATGAGCCTTCGCCAAAGATGCTTTCCATCGCATTTTTGTAATCTGCAAGGATTTCATTCGGGACAAAAGCCTGTATTGTTCCAGCAAATCCGCCACCGTGAACACGCCAAGCACCTTTACCTTTAAGGATGCTTTCGCTTACTGCCAAAGCAAGTGAAACGGGCTGTTCGAGAGGCTTTTTAACAGAAAATACATTTTGATTATACTTGTATGATGAGTCACCACTTTCAAGTATGTACGATTTAAATGTTTCAAAATCACCATTTTTAAGAGCATCAACCTCTTTTAATACTCTTGCATTGTCTGCAAAGAAATGCATTGCGCGAAGAACCGCTCTGTCACCAACTTTTTCACGAACAGCAGGAATATTCTTCTTGAATTCTTCCTCATCGACTTCTCTAAGAACATTTTTACCAAATACACCTGCAACAGTTTCCATTTCAGCACGGATTGCAGCATAATCATCTGTTAAATCAGAATGACTTCCCTTTGTATCAACAATGCAAAGTGAATGGCCTGAAGAAGCAAAATCAAACTTAACCTCATTAACGATTGGCTCTGCAGGACTATTAAAATCAATTGTAACAAATCCACCTACTGAACAAGCCATTTGATCCATAAGTCCGCACGGTTTGTCAAAGTAAACATTTTCAGCATACTGCGCGATTTTTGCAATAGTGATTGCATCAACCTGACCATCGTTGTAAAGATAATTGAGCATTGTACCAACAAGAACCTCATAAGCTGCTGATGATGAAAGTCCTGAGCCTGAAAGCACACTTGACATTGTTACTGCATCAAAACCGCCAATCTTATAGCCATATTTAAGGAAACCTGCACACATACCACGAACAAGTGCCGGTGAATGACCTTTTTCGTCTTCCTTGATTTCAAGGTCAGTGATGTCACAAACATCCATTTTATATCCACGTGATTTTACGCGAACAATGTTTTCATCATTTTTTGATGCAACTGCAATAGCATCAAGATTAATACCTGCCGCAAGAACACGACCGTGGTTGTGGTCTGTGTGATTACCGCCAACTTCTGTTCTGCCGGGAGCAGAGAAAAGACGAGCATCTCTGTCTTCACTAAAAATTTCTGCAAAGTCATTTGCAAGACTTACATATCTTTCATATTGTTCCTTAACAGCCTCGTCTGTAACATAAACTCTCTTAAAACGAGCATCAAACTCGCCATTCATAATCGCATCTTTAATCATTTGAATCTTTGACATCTTTATTTTCTCCTTTTCTTTTTTCCAAAGTAATATTCACAATCAAGGTTGCAATACCCGATAAAATCAACAAAAATATAATTGGTCCCATAAATTTCCATGTGAACGGCTGACTTATATTGCCACCCATTACGGAATATGTCCATATTTTAGGAAAAAAGCCTAAAAGAGATGCAACCATAAATCCATCAAGTGGAAATTTCATTCCGCCATAAGTTTTACTGACTAGATTAACAGGTACTGATGGAATAACTCTTAATGCAACCAAAACACCCAATTTGGTTTTACCGTGATGCTCCATCATTTCCCTAACATTGTCGTATTTTTCAAGTTTTTTTATTGCCACACCGCCACCGGTCATCTTGCCCCAAAAATATGTTATCAAAAGAACTATACTCGTTCCTGCCGTATTAATTAAAATTGCATTTACCGGTCTGAACATGACACCCGTCATCATCAGAATAAAAGGGAATGGTATTGGCAAAAAGCCTCTTAATATATATACACCCAGAATAGCAATTACAATTAAATATTTGTTCTCAAGAGCAATTATAAAATCCTGCAATCTGTCAAGAGTGTGAAGGAACTCTGCCCAACCACCCTCTGCAACCTTGGTGCTCATAACAACCGTGATAGCGGCAATTACACCTGCAGCAATAAAAAGTCCTATAGCTGTAAGGTTTAACACAGTTTTTCTGTTAAGATTTCTTTTTTCCATTAAGTTCACCGTTCAAAATTTTTCCATACACCATAATTTTATAATATTTATTAAAAAAGGTCAATGTTTTTGTTGTTATAATATATTAAAATATGTTAGAATAATATGTGTTAAAATCTACATACAGAAAGTTGTGATTTTTTGAAAATCGTTGTGCTTGATTCATATGCTTTAAATCCCGGAGATTTATCATGGGATTGGCTTAAAAAATTAGGTAAGTGTGAAATTCATCACCGTACTCCTGCTGACAAAATTCTAGAAAGATGTGAAAACGCAGATATTATATTAACAAACAAAACTCCGCTCACAAAAGAAACTCTTTCTAAACTTGATAATCTTAAATATATTGCCCTGCTTTCCACAGGATATAACATTGTTGACTGGGAATACGCAAAAGAGAGAGGTGTACCTGTTTCAAACATTCCCGCATATTCAACAAACGCTGTTGCTCAACTTACATTTTCGCTTATTCTTGAAATCACCAATGCCGTTGGTCTTCATAGTGAAAGTGTTAAAAAAGGTGAATGGAGCAGTTGCCCTGACTTCTGCTATTGGAAAACACCTTTAACTGAATTGTGCGGTAAAACTCTTGGAATTGTAGGCTTTGGTCAGATAGGTCAGGCGGTAGCAGATATTGCCGAAGCGTTTAAAATGAACATAGTTGCTGTTTCCGGTCACGAAACTGACCAGAGTCACCGAAAAAACTTCAAATGGGTCGATATAGATACTCTTGCACAAACAAGTGATATTATATCTTTCCATTGTCCTTTAACTGATAAAACAACGGGGCTTGTTAATAAAGAATTTATCCGCAAATGTAAAGATGGTGCAATTATTATAAACACTAGTCGTGGTGCTGTTGTTAATGATGCAGATTTAGCAGATGCGTTAAATAACGGTAAATTGTCCGGTGCAGGACTTGATGTGCTGACTGTTGAGCCACCAAAAGCTGATAATCCTTTACTGACAGCTAAAAACTGCTTTATTACTCCTCACATCGCATGGGCAGGCTTTGAAACTCGAGAACGTTTAATGAATATTTTAAAAGAAAACATTTTTGCATATTTAGAAGGTAAACCACAGAACATGGTTAATAAATAAAAAACAATTGAATAATCATTAAAAGGGAAAGACACTCTAAACGTGTCTTTCCCTTTTTCATTGTTACACTACCATAACAAACAAGTTCGTTGCCGCATAAAC
>JAZNIQ010000204.1:0-3476 GCA_045577555.1 Candidatus Fimenecus sp. | reverse complement strand
CATGGCTACGATCCGACTTAACATTACTCTTTACATGGTGTTGAGAGTTTTGCCTTTTCGCAGGAATATTTGATTTCACGCTGCATAATTCTTCGTGCATCGTAGATATTTTCTTCTGCAACATTTGCAACAACCATAAGTTCAATATGTGTTTCCGAGAGAACATCTACACCTCTGTAAACAGGTGCTTCCTTGAATATTTTTGGATATTCTGATGGAAGTTCTGACAAAGCTTCTTTTACAGCACTTTCAGCAACTTCAAGTGAATCCTCGTAGCTTACAGGTACATTAACAACTGCTACAGAGGTATTATCTGAAAGGTTAACAAGTGAACTGATTTCACTGTTGTTGATAATACGCACATTACCACCAAGGTCTTCAATGCTGACTGTACGCAAACCTATTGATTTAACTTCACCACGGAAACCATCAATAGTAATAATGTCACCTATTCCGAATTCGCCCTCAAGAATTATGAAAAGTCCTGTGATAATATCTTCAATAAGTGATTGTGCACCAAATCCTACGATAATGCCAAGAACACCTGCTGAAACAAGAATACCTGTTGTATTTACACCAAGGCATCCTAATGCAATTATAAATCCAAGAATATAAATGCCGTAAACAAGGAATTTGCCAACAAGTTGGTGTAATGTTTCTGTACGGTGTTTTTTAAACTTAATTTTACTTACCACAAATTTTACAACTCCACCAATGACAAAAGTTGCGAAAATAGTGAGTAATGCTGCGCCTACCGATTCAACAGTTATACTTTTAACCACTGAATTAGAAAAAAACTTTTCGACAAAACCATTTACCACTTCTCTGATTTCAAAAGGTACAAATGTAAGTTTTGAGATATTAAAAAGTCCTATAACCACAGCCAAAAGAACGAGCAAAAGCATAAATACTCCTACACTGTTTTTTCCTGATTTTTTGTTCATATAATTACTTCCTTTCAAACTTTTGTCACTAATACGGAGTCTGTGTAGTTTCACCACAGTGTTCACACTCATATTCTTCGTATGGCATATTCGGTTTTTGAACCCAACTGTGACCTGTCGGTTCAGTTATCAATTGTTGTACAATCCATTCACCACAGATATCACAATACACACCTGTTGAGAGTCCCGGGTCAGTACATGTTGCATCATAACCCTCTGCAGTCACTTCATTATGACCTGTAGCAGGAAGAACTTGAGATTCTACAATTGTTTCGCCACACATTCCACAAATTTCGGATTCTGTAAAGCCATTTTCCGTACATGTTGGTGCTTGTCCTTCAACAATTATAATCTCTTTATGTCCTGTTGCCGGAATTGATTCTGATTCCACGACTAATTCACCACAGATAGTGCAATATCCTTCTTCCGTGCGTCCAGCCTCAGTACAAGTTGGAGGCACACCTTCAATGTATGAAAGGTCTTCGCTATGTCCCGTAGCAGGAATTGTTTCCGGTTCAACAAGAACTTCATTACAAATTCCGCAAATGTATGAATCTGTATATCCGTCTTCCGTACAAGTCGGTTCCTTACCTTCAATAAGAACTGGCTCACCATGACCATTTGTTGGAATTACTTCCTGAACAACCATAATCTCACCGCAAACTGAACAATGACTGCCTTCTGTTAAACCATCTTCGGTACAAGTCGGTTCAATTCATACAAAGCTTCAATATTAGCCCTCTCAAAAGCTCTGTCGTGGTCTGTCGCATAAATAATATCCCTTGCTTTTTTCACATCGCTATTCAAAAGACTTATTTCTTTAAAGCCCGAAACAAACTCAAGCACAGGTGGTTTTATTGCTTTTCCGCAACAATCACAATAAAATTCAAATTCGAACTGCTTTAAAGTTGATATATCTGAAAAATCCTTTGTAACTGGTTTAAGCATAATAAGAATCCTCCATTAAATAATATTGAAATAGAGTTTTGCCGTTGAAAGAAATGCTGATAATATTTTTGTAACTCTTGCACCCAACTGCATTCATTCACATCTTAATTATAACAAATATAAATCAATTGCACAGTGTACTTTAGTGCAGAAATGTAAAAAACGACAAGATTTTTTTCCTGTCGTTTTTCGAAAATCATATTAACTTAAAGAGTTCGTCCACTATTTCTTTAGCAACAGCCATTTTATAAGCAAAACGTGTTGGTTGAGGTTCAAGTTCAAGATAAAAATCATATATCTTATCTTTTGTACTGAAAGCAAACCATACTTGTCCCGGTACTGAGGCTTCAGCGTTTGCAGGGTCAACATTACCCATTGAACCTGTTACACCGACACCGATATCAGCATTGTATGTTTTACGACAAGCATCAGCCATAGCACAAGCAGTTTCTTTTGAATAAACTGAATATTTATCGATTATTTCTTCAGGTACTCCCTGCTTTATTTTTGCTTCATTACTATATGTGACAAAAGCACCTTTCATAATTCCAGATGCACCTTCTGTATCTGTTATAAGAGATGCAATCTGTCCTGATGTGCAACTTTCCATTGTTGTAATTGAAGTGTTTTTTTCTCTCAATGTTTCAGTAAGTTTTTGGTAATCATTTCTGATTTCCTGTTCATTATATATTTTCACGGTAAATCTCTCCTTTTAGAATATTATACCCATCTTACTTCATTGTATCATCGTACTTTAGTGCAGAAAGTAAAACCGGTTTGACTTTGCACAAAAACCGGATTACTCTCTGCCGTCAAATGTTTATTGAACAAGTCATAAATACCTCTTATTTTTTAATTCTTCATAAAATTCATATGGTATTACGAGATTACCTTTGCCTACACCCATTGAAATATCAGGCTTGTTATCACCGTGAAAATCACTGCCACCACTTTGAAGCAAACCGTGTTTTTCGGCAAGTATCTGTGCCGTTTTCTGTGTTTCCTGGTCATATTCAGAATATATTGTTTCCATTCCCACAAGACCGTTTTGTTTTGCAGATTCAAGAAACTCATCAACTTCAGGGGTATCCATTCCAAGAAACGGATGTGCACATACAGGCACAGCACCTATTGAGCTGAGATACTGTATAATTTCAAGTGCTTTAAATCTTTTGGACGGTGTATAAAACTGACCATCGGGAGATAAGACCTTAGCGAAAGCCTCATTTATACTTTCAAAATATCCTTTTTCAACGAGTGCTTTTGCTATGTGGGCTCGGTTGATATACGCTCCGACATTTTTTGATTTTATCTCGTCGTAATCAATCATATATCCTCCATTACGAAGATTCCTGACAAGAATTTCGTTGCTCTCTTCTTTAAAAACCTTTATTTTGCCCATCATATGGGATATTTCATCATACTTTTCTTCAGGAAGAAACAATTCAAGGATATGTCGCTCTTTGTTATTAAATTCGGTAGAGATTTCGATTCCGGGTATGGTAATAACATCACTGTTTTTACCTGCGTTAATAAAAAAGTCGGAGGCCAAGCGGTCTTAGGAAGACAATGTCATAAATCAAC
>JAZNIQ010000203.1:0-5069 GCA_045577555.1 Candidatus Fimenecus sp. | reverse complement strand
GATACTCCACGCCATAGGAAAATCCTGACATCTCATCAAAATCACATATATTTATTTTTTGTATCGAACCCGGACCTTCCGCCGTGCAAAAGTCCTGATAAAAAATCTCCTCATTTTTTGAGATTATCTCAAAAGGCGAATCAACAAAATTATAATTCATAAACTATGCCAACTGCAAACAACCGATAGGTGCATCGACTTTCTGCATATCCATAAAATACTCAACGAATGAGCCACTGTAACCAACAGAGTTCGGTGCTGTATCGACACCACCTGTATACCAATCACGACATGGAGACTTAGAATGAGAGAAAAGGATTGTCATAGCTCCTGAAATCTGGTCACCACCGGATTCACCCGGAATGGAGGAAGCAATATTTTCATCGAATTTGATAGAATATAAATACGACTTTGGTGGTATGTATTCTTTTTTCATTTTTCTTCCTCCTTTAACTTATTTTGATATATCGTGTAAAGTGTCTTTGCTGTTCTGCACACTGAATCGGAACTTTTTTCCGCACTACCGCTTTCTGCACACAACATTCCAGGACATCTTTGACAAAATTCACTGTATTCACAGTCTTCACACTCTGTCGGATTCTTTAGGCTATCAAGTTTTTGATTTATTTCAAGCCACGCATTATTCAGTCCTTTATCAACAGATGCATAAGGCCCATTCATAAATGAACACAACTGCAAATGCCCGTTCCAAGTCAGCCAAAACGAATTTCTGTAACAGGAACACCACGAAAAAGGCGATTCCGGACTTTTAACCTTATGCCTTTCCAATTGCTCCAATGAAAGATTTTCAGCAAATTCATCAAAAGCAAATCTTGACTCCTCAACAGAATTGATACTGCCACGTGCGGATTTAACGACTGAAATAGTGTGATAAAAACGGACTTTCCATTTTTTTGCTATTTCGTACATTTCTCTCAAATCTTCTGCATTTTCCTTGACAATAGTTGCAGTAAGAGTAAGAGGAACATTATTTTCCTTCAGTAGTTTAACAGCTTTTTCTGTTTTTGTAAAGCCATCATCCGCATTACACACTTTTTTGTAAGTGTCATTATTTGCACCATAGAGCGAAATCTTAACCGTATATGGCATACCGTATTCTTTGAATTTCTCTATTGCATTTTCGTCAATCAATGAGCCATTTGAAAGAATGGAAATGAGAAATCCCATTTTATTGAGTTCCCCATAAATCTCCCAAAAATCAGGTCTGGATAAAGGTTCTCCTCCGGTTAATGTAAGATAGAGAGTTCCCATATCTCTTGCCTCATGTGCAATCTCGAGAATTTTATCCTTCGATAAAAGCTTCCCTTGCTTTGCAGCCTGTTCAGGAACAAGTCTGACATAGCACATTACACAACTGAAATTACAAAACGGTGTAAGTTCAATTGTTGCAGAAACAGGAATCCTGTTTTCTTTTGCATATTTTCCGACGGTATAGAGAAAGGCCTCTTCAAAAGGCATATCACAACCTATCATTCTTCCAATGCTCCTTGCTCATAAAGACCTTTTATGAAGTCATCCAAATCAGAAACGATAGTTTCATGGTCAATTTCATACGTATCAAGTAAAATGTTTATAAGTGTTTCTTTTTCAGCGCCTTTTTCCAATGCTTCCCAGAGCAATGCCCCGCTGTCGCTCAAGGCAATAACTCCGTGAATATCGCTTGTTCGCTGGCCGATAGGCACGGCAACGGTTTGAGTACCGATTTTACGCAATACAAAACCGCTTTTAACCTTCAGCATTCAAAAGCATCTCCTTCTCCGTCTTTAAAACCTCTTCAAAAGAACCATCGTCACCTAATCTGTAAATTCGTGAGCAATACTTCAACATACTCGGTCGATGAGTAATCAATATACAAATACGATTTGGATTTGTTGTCATTATATTTTCGAGCACGTGCTTTTCTGTTTCCACATCCAACGAGGATGTGGCTTCGTCCATAAGCAACACAGGTGCATTTCTTAAAAGTGCACGCGCAATCGAAATTCTTTGAGCCTGACCTTCCGAAAGATTATTGTTTCTTTCGCTGATTTGAGAATTGATGCCCTTAGGTAACCTGGAAACGAATTTCCACGCTCCTGCTAATTTCAGAATTTCAATAATCTCGTCATCAGTAGCATCCGGTTTAACAAGCCTTAAGTTTTCAGCAACCGTTCCGCAAAGAATACTGTTTACCTGCAAAACATACGAACAAAGACGTCTTGTACTCATTGAGGCTTTAAGAGTCTGTGTTTCATTTGAGAAGGTTATTTCACCCTCCATAGGATTCACAAGCCCCAGAATAAGGCGCAGCATAGTTGTTTTACCTTCACCGGATGAACCGATTATACCAACTGTTTCGCCTGATTTGACCTGAAAGTTCGCATTTTTAATCACAATCTCCGAGGCGCCTTTGTATGAAAAACTTAAATTCCTTGCAGAAATTGTAAGTGGATTATTTTTTGCATCCTCCGCCATTTTTATAGCCTCTTGAGCATCCGCGTCCTCTTCGGTTCTTAACTCGCAAAGCTCCATCATCCTACCTGCGGAGGTTGCGATTGAAATAAGTGTCGGACCTAAAGATGCCAAGGAATTAAATGAATTTGTAAGAGTTGATGAAAGCTGAATGAAAAGGGTCATTGTGCCGAAGGTAATAGCGCCACTCCACAATCTCCATATTCCCCAGCCGTAGCAGGAGTAGGAAACAACAATTCCGATTAATCCCATAAAAAGCGTTGTAAGAACAGAGAATTTTTCCTGTTCCAACCTTGCCTCACGGTATTGTATTAATAATTTCTTGAATTTCTCGGAGAAATCCTTTGTCAAACCAAAAGACTTTATCATTTGAATATTCTGAATGGATTCGTCACATTCCGAAATGACCTTTCCGCTCATATCACGTGTCTTTTCGTTATACTTCCTTATCTTTTTTAACATATATTTTGATGTTAACATAAGAATAGGAGCACCCAGAATAGCAATAAATGCCATAGTACGGTCAAAGTAAAAAACAATTATTGCAGAACCTAAAAACTGTGTCAATCTTGTGAAAAACGACGGCAGAAAATTTGTAATTCCGCTTGATACCATTCCAATGTCATATTCTATTCGATTAATTAAATCTCCGGAACGATATTTACTTATATCTTCCCAGTTTGTGTGCATAATCTGGTCGAAGAAGTCTGAACGAATCTCTTTATTTACTCTTGTTCCGACACGTGAGGTAATAAGAGAACTGATTGCCTGAAAAACATTTTGTAAAACGGCAAGACCTATAACCAATGCCGCTGTTCCTGCAATTTTTGATTTATTGCGAGAAATAACAATATCAATGAGATATTTTGATACGACACTCGAGCCCAACCCCATAAGTATGGCAACCACACCGATGAAAACATACAAAACTATGCTCCACCAGTATTTACGCATATATTTTGTCAACCATTTACACTCACGAATAATGTTGGCTAAGACTTTTTTGTAATCTTTCTTTTTCATAGAAACAATCCGCTCTTAAATCCTATTTTTTCCGTAACCGTATTTATAGCCGTAGCCATAACCATATTTCTTATATCCATAACGATTATATGCATATCCGTATCCGCCATAGTAGTAGCCGTAACCAATAATACCTGATGCCGCATTATTTAATACACAGCCGAGAATATTTGCATTAACAGCCTGTAAACTGTCAATGGCATATTTTATTCTTGTAGTTCTGACACTATCCTGTTTAACAACAAGAATTGTGGTGTCAACAACACCGGCAATAGTCATTGGTTCGGAAACAAGAGCACACGGAGGTGCATCTATGATAATATAATCGTATTTTTGCTTTAATTCTCCAAGAATATTTTCGAGATATTCCGTATTGATAACCTGCCACATATCCTCTTGTGAAACCGTGAAGGTCATTATATCAATTCCCAAGGCAGGAACAGACTTCAATTGGGATAAAGAATCGCATCCACTCTTAATGAATTTTTCATACTTATTCAAGGCATTTTCAACACTTGGATTTCTGATATCCGCATCAACTATAATGACTCTTTTTTCCATTTTTCCAAGAGCTATTGCAAGGTTTGTTGAAACCGTTGTCTTACCCTCCTCGGGACTTGCACTTGTAAAAAGAATGGATTTTGAAGACTCATCAAGCTCACTGACAACGGAGTTTCGCAAATACTTAACTGTTTCTATAAATGTTTCTCCCGTCAGAGGATTATCAATAAGAATTGAACTATTAAATTCCTTATTATGCTTTCTGAATGTAACCGTAGGTAATATACCAATGCACTTCTGATTGATTTTTTCCTGAATGTCATCTCTGGTTCTTATTGTATCTCGTGCAAGAGCATAGAGAACAACCAGACAGCAACTTAACATAACACCAATCGCAAAGCCGTAAAAAGTATATCTGAGTGTTCCTCTGCTGTTAGAAGGTGTTTGAGGCACAACGGGTTCGGTAATTACAACAAGTTTTGACGAACCGATTACATATTCTGCAACTGACGGATAATTCTCCATAGCTGAAACAAGAACGTCGTATGTTTTTTGCGGATTTTTTCCAACAGCCTTCATAGTAAACATATTTGTTCCCTCAACAGAGGTTGCAGTAATTGTGGCAGGCAGGGATTCCACGCCCAAATCCTCACAAACAGAGGTCTGAAGAAGATTACTCTCTAAGATATAGGGGAAGGTGCTTGACAACTGTTCAGCCGTTGTACGATTATAATAATACGAATAAGAGGTTATACCTGTTCCGGTTGCGGCAATATCCTGCGTTTGGACAGTAAACGTCGCTGAAGCGGTATACATAGGTTCAAACCTCACAAAGCTAAAGGCTGCCATTAAAATCGAACAAGCAACAATAATCAAAAGGCAAACCCACCAAAATTTGAGTGCCCCTCGCCAAATGTCGCTAAGATAGATTTCAAGAATACCATTATCCTTTACATTCTTTTTGTTATTAAGTTGTGTTGTTAATTCCTTTTCAGCCATAACACACCACTATCTGTTTAAAAAACGAAGTTATCTTGATTGCTTATATTTACCGTATTTGCCATATTTACCAT
>JAZNIQ010000202.1:0-2369 GCA_045577555.1 Candidatus Fimenecus sp. | reverse complement strand
ACTTACTCTCCTTGACAGAAATTACGGCTAATATCTGAATTTACGTCTGAGACGAGGGGAAACCCTCGCCTCAGACTAATTTTGAATAAATTGCTATAGCGCAAAGCATAACAATTTATTGAGAATTAAAATAGAACGGAGGTTTAATGTGGCTAAACAACCTGCTATAGAATTAAAAAACATAACAAAAACATTCGGCAAAGTAGTTGCCAACAAAAATGTTAATCTTACCGCTTGCCGTGGTGAGATTCTTTCCATTTTAGGCGAAAACGGAAGTGGTAAAACAACTCTTATGAATATGATTTCCGGCATCTATTTCCCCGATGACGGC
The DNA here is from genome assembly GCA_045577555.1 of Candidatus Fimenecus sp. Classification (GTDB taxonomy): domain Bacteria; phylum Bacillota; class Clostridia; order Oscillospirales; family Acutalibacteraceae; genus Fimenecus. Next base: position 2,038 of record JAZNIQ010000202.1, on the reverse strand, counting down.
CAGATTTTCATAGACGGAGAAGAGGCTCATATTACTTCACCTAAGGATGCCTTCAAATATAAAATCGGTATGATTCATCAGCATTTCAAGCTTGTTGATGTTTTTTCTGCTACAGAAAATATTGTACTGGGCATCGAAGACGGAAAGTACAACCTAAAAAATTCAAAGGAAGAAATCAGAAAAATCTGTGAACAATACGGATTTGAGCTTGAGCTGGAAAAGAAGATTTATACAATGTCTGTTTCCGAAAAGCAGACCGTCGAAATCATAAAGGTACTTTACAGAGGCGCAGATATCCTTATTCTTGACGAGCCTACTGCTGTTCTTACTCCTCAGGAGACAAAGAAGCTTTTCAATGTTCTTCGTAAAATGAGAGAGGACGGAAAGTCGATTATAATTATTACCCATAAGCTTCATGAAGTTCTTTCACTTTCAGATAAGGTTGCCGTGCTTCGTAAGGGTGAGTATGTAGGTACCGTTGAAACCGCACAGACCAATGAGAGCGAGCTTACCGAAATGATGGTAGGCAAAAAGATAGAGCTTAATATCAAGAGAAATCTTCCTCACGATACTGAAGAAAGACTTACAGTCAACAGCATTACATGTGTTGACAGAGTGGGAGCTACTGTTCTTGACAATGTTTCCTTTACGGCAAGAAGCGGTGAAATTCTCGGTATTGCGGGCATCGCAGGCTCAGGTCAGCGCGAGCTTCTTGAATCTATCGCAGGTCTTCAGCGCCTGTCGTACGGTGATATTTTCTATTTTGATCCTAAAACCGGCAAAAAAGAAAGCCTCAGAGATAAAACGCCTATGCAGATAAGAAACATAGGTGTACGCCTTTCATTCGTCCCTGAGGACAGACTCGGAATGGGCCTTGTAGGTAATATGGATATTGTTGATAATATGATGCTCAGAAGCTATACAAAGGGAAGTTCTCTTTTCCTCAAGCGAAAAAGTCCCAAGGATCTTGCCCTGAAAATCATCAATGACCTCGAGGTTGTTACACCCAGTGAAAATACACCTGTCAGAAGACTTTCCGGCGGTAATGTACAGAAGGTTCTCGTCGGCCGTGAAATTGCAGCCTCACCTACCGTGCTTATGGTTGCATACCCTGTACGCGGTCTTGATATCAACTCATCATATATGATTTATAACCTTCTTAATGATCAGAAGGAGAAGGGTGTTGCTATAATTTTTGTCGGCGAAGACCTTGACGTGCTTCTTGAGCTCTGCGACAGGATTATGGTTATCGGCTCGGGCAGGGTTACAGGTATTGTCGATGCCCGTACAACAACCAAAGAAGAAATTGGTTTTCTTATGACAAAATCAAAGGATGACGGAAAGGAGAAAAACAATGGCTAAAAAAACGGAAATAAAACATCACGAGCCGCTTTTCCATGTTGTCAAACGTGATGATATGAGTCAAGGGGCAGCGTGGCTCATCCGTATCTGTACGATTCTTATAGGCTTTCTCCTTGTAGGCTTTCTTTCAATGGCCGTTACAGGCAAAGGTCTTATAGACACATATCAGATTATGTTCTCAGGAGTATTCGGAAGATTGCTCGAAGGTCACACAACAATGCTGTGGAAATATTTACAGGAAATCGCTGTTCTTCTTTGTCTTGCTCTGGCTCTTACCCCCGCGTTCAAAATGAAATTCTGGAACTGCGGTGCTGAAGGTCAGGCACTTATGGGCGGTCTTGCTTCGATTTTCTGTATGATACAGTTTGGCGAAAAGCTTCCCTATCCTACACTTATTATTGTTATTGTAATAACAAGTATCCTTGCCGGCGCCGTATGGGGTGTTATCCCTGCAATCTTCAAGGCTTTGTTCAATACAAACGAAACCCTTTTCACCCTTATGATGAACTATATTGCAACACAGATTATTGCATATTATGTTTATATTGAGGGCGGTGGTTCAAATGTAATCAATCCCGTTGCTTACGGTAACTTCCCGTCAGTAGGAAATAACGATTATTTTGTCAACATTATAACCGTTTCAGTTATTACTGTTTTTATGTATATATACCTCAAG